>JANOUM010000103.1:0-2816 GCA_031416855.1 Rhodoferax sp.
CAGCATGCGGGCCGGCGATCCGGTGCTTCAGGTGCGCAGGGTGCTCTCCTTTGCGGGCGAGCCCACGATCCTCGAGGACATCTGGCTGCCGGCCGCGCCATTCAAGGGGCTCACCGCCGATCGGCTGAGCACCTATGACGGGCCGATGTACGCCCTGTTCGAGACCGAGTTTGGCGTGCGGATGGTGCGGGCCAGGGAAAAGATCCGCGCCGTCCTGCCAGACGCCGAGCAGGCCGCACTTCTCAAGATGACGCAGAATGCACCGATGCTGAGTGTGGAACGCATCGCCTATACCTATGACGACAAAGCGATCGAGTTACGCCGCGGCCTGTACCGAACGGACAAGCACCATTACCGCAATGAACTCAGTTGATGCCGGCGCCGGGCGCTTCTTCCGCGAACGTGCACGGGTTTTCCGGGCTATGCGTACAAGTCCCCCGTCAGTCGAACCGGTTGGAATAGAATTTTGCGACGCCGTGCCCAGCAGCGGAACCCCAGTGACATCCACCCGACGTTAAAGTGACCCCATGACCGATCTGGCCTCCCCTACCCGCCCCAAGCGTCCCGAGTTTCGAAACATCAACGCATTCACGGATCTTCCCGGGTATCGCCTGCCGGTCGCCGGTATCGTGTCCATCCTCCATCGCATCAGTGGCGCCATCATGTTTGCGTTGCTGCCGTTCATCATCTGGATGTTCGACGTTTCGGTCTCGTCGGAAATCTCGTTTGCCAAATTCACCAACGCCTTTGGGCCAGGCGGAGTGGGGCCTTTTGCCGGCTGGTTCATGAAGGTGTTGGTGCTGGCGCTGATCTGGGCCTACCTGCACCACCTGATTGCCGGCTTGCGGCACCTCTGGATGGATATCACCCATGCAGTCAGCAAGGAGTTCGGCAAGAGCTCTGCCGTGGCGACCCTGGTTCTGAGCGGCGGGCTGACCCTGGCATGTGCGGCCAAGCTGTTTGGCTTGTATTGACGCAATGGCGAATCGCGGGCAGCGTCGCGTGCTCCGGTGAACCGGTGCCCCAAACATGGTGTTGCGTGACCGCCGCTGGCGCAGCGCGTATTAAAAGGATAACTCTTCATGGCAGTCAATTTCGGATCCAAACGCATTGTCGTGGGCGCACACTACGGTTTGCGCGACTGGCTGAGCCAGCGCGTGACCGCCGCCCTGATGGCGCTGTTCACCCTGGCCGTGCTGGCGCAATTGCTAGTGAAGAAAGGGCCGGTCGGCTACGACCTGTGGGCCGGCATTTTTTCGGCCCAGTGGATGAAGGTGCTCACTTTCGTGGTTATCGTGGCGATGCTCTACCACGTCTGGGTCGGTGTGCGCGACATCTGGATGGACTACGTCAAGCCGGTAGCGGTGCGGCTTTGCCTGCAGATATTCTCCATTGTGTGGCTGGTTGGTTGCGCCGGTTGGGCGATCCAGGTCCTCTGGCGCCTTTGATGCAAAACGCCCCGTCCACGGCAAAGTTACCTTCTTGATACCCATGACCAAATCCATCTCAAAGCGCAGGTTCGACGTCGTCATCATTGGCGCGGGCGGCTCCGGCATGCGCGCATCACTGCAGTTGGCGCGCGCCGGCCTCAATGTTGCTGTGTTGACCAAGGTCTTCCCTACCCGCTCCCATACGGTGGCCGCCCAAGGTGGCATTGGCGCCTCACTGGGAAACATGAACGAGGACAACTGGCACTATCACTTTTACGATACCGTGAAGGGGTCGGACTGGCTGGGCGACCAGGACGCCATTGAATTCATGTGTCGCGAAGCGCCCAAGGTCGTGTACGACCTCGAGCACATGGGCATGCCTTTCGATCGCAACCCCGACGGGACGATATACCAACGCCCGTTCGGTGGTCACACGGCCAACTATGGCGAAAAGGCGGTCGAACGCGCCTGCGCCGCAGCAGACCGCACCGGCCATGCCATGCTCCACACCCTGTATCAGCAGAACGTGAAGGCGCGTACCGCCTTTTTTGTGGAATGGATGGCGCTGGACCTGATTCGGGACGCCGACGGTGACGTGGTCGGTGTCACTGCGCTGGAAATGGAAACCGGTGAACTGCATGTCCTGCAGGCCAAAACCACGATGCTGGCCACCGGCGGCGCCGGGCGCATTTTCGCGGCGTCCACCAACGCGTTCATCAACACCGGTGACGGCCTGGGCATGGCGGCCCGCGCGGGGCTGGCGCTCGAAGACATGGAGTTCTGGCAGTTCCACCCGACCGGGGTTGCAGGAGCCGGCGTATTGTTGACCGAAGGCTGCCGCGGGGAAGGCGCCATCTTGGTCAATAGCAATGGCGAACGCTTCATGGAGCGCTACGCGCCCACGCTCAAGGACCTCGCCCCGCGCGATTTCGTTTCGCGCTGCATGGATCAGGAAATCAAGGAGGGCCGTGGCTGCGGCCCAAACAAGGACCATGTGCTGCTGAAACTGGACCACCTTGGTGCCGACACCATCATGAAACGGCTGCCGTCCGTACACGAGATCGGCATGAACTTTGCCAATGTCGACGTGACACGCGAGCCGATCCCGGTGGTGCCAACCATCCACTACCAGATGGGCGGAATCCCTACCAACATCCACGGCCAGGTCGTCGACCAGAAAGGCGGGGAACACAACGTGCCGGTCCAGGGCCTGTACGCCGTGGGCGAATGTTCCTGCGTGAGCGTCCACGGGGCCAACCGCCTGGGAACCAATTCGCTGCTGGACCTGTTGGTATTCGGGCGCGCCGCCGGCAATCATATTGTCGAGTTCAACGACAAGAACAAGAACCACAAACCGCTGCCGCCGGACGCAACCGATCGGCCGCA
>JANOUM010000104.1:0-18337 GCA_031416855.1 Rhodoferax sp.
AGCCGCGCGACTTCGTATTCGTCCTTGTAGGCCATCAGCTTGAACAGATAGCGGGCCACCGATTCCGCCAGCACCGTCTTGCCCAGCGCCGATTCCCGCGCGCGGACCTTCTCGACAAAGGCCTTGTAGCGCTGCGCATACGCGGTGTTCTGGTAACCCGTCAGGAACTCGACGCGCCGATGGACCAGGTCATCGAGCGACTCGCGCTTTTTGAACTGCAGGACCTGCGCTGGTGCCAGCAGCCTTTCCACCATGGACCAGTCGTGCGCCGCGCGCCGTCCCCATTCGAACGCCGCCTTGTTGTTGTCCACGGCCACCGCGTTGAGCTCCATGGCCCGCATCAGGGACTCCCGGCCCAGGGGAATCCAGCCCTTTTGCCAGGCGAAACCGAGCATCATGGGGTTGGTGTAGATGCTGTCGCCCATCAGCTTGGTAGCCGCGAGGTCGGCATTGAAGGCCGACACCCCTGTGGCGCCCACGGCGGACGCGATCGCGACCGCACAGGCCTCGGCCGGATTCTGCCAATTGGCATTCTTCACAAAGGCGGCCGTGGGCGTGCTGTTGGAATTGAGCGCCACATGGGTGCGTCCTTCGCGCATGCGGGCCATGGTCTCCTTGCTGGCGGTCACGATCGGATCGCAACCGATGATCAGGTCGGCCGCCGCCATGCCCACACGTGTGGTCCGGATGTCGCTCTGCGCGTCGGCGATCAGTACATGGCTCCAGGTGGCGCCACCCTTCTGTGCCAGGCCGCCGGCGTCCTGCGTCACGATGCCCTTGCCCTCCATGTGCGCCGCCATGCCCAGCAGCTGTCCGATCGTGATAACGCCGGTGCCGCCCACACCGGCGACGACCACACCCCAGGCCCGGCCCGGATGGGTCTCCAGACTGGCCAGCCGCGGCTCCGGCAATGGGTCGAGTTCGAATGGCGACGGCACCTTGTCGCGCGACTTCTTGCGCAGCTGCCCGCCCTCGACCGTGACAAAGCTGGGGCAGAACCCCTTGAGGCAGGACATGTCCTTGTTGCAGGTGGACTGGTTGATCTGGCGCTTGCGGCCGAACTCGGTCTCCAGCGGCTCGACGCTCAGGCAATTGGACTGCAGGCTGCAGTCGCCACAACCTTCGCAGACCAGTTCGTTGATCACCACGCGTTTGGCCGGGTCGACCAGGCTGCCGCGCTTGCGGCGGCGCCGCTTCTCGGTGGCGCAAGTCTGGTCGTAGATGATGACGGTGGTGCCCTTGATCTCGCGGAACTGGCGTTGGATCGCGTCGAGTTCATCGCGGTGCTGCACGGCCACACCGTCGACCAGCTGGATACCGCTGTACTTGTCCGGCTCATCGGTGACAACCACGATGCGCATGGCGCCCTCGGCGCGCATCGACTGCGCGATCTGTGCCACCGAATGCCCCTCGGGCCGCTCGCCGACCTGCTGGCCACCGGTCATGGCCACCGCGTCGTTGTACAGGATCTTGTAGGTGATGTTGACACCGGCGACGATGCTCTGGCGCACTGCCAGCAGACCGCTGTGGAAATAGGTGCCATCACCCAGGTTGGCGAACATGTGCTGGTCGGTCGAGAACGGCTGCTGGCCGACCCAGGGCACGCCTTCACCCCCCATCTGCGTGAAGCCGACCGTACTGCGGTCCATCCAGATCGCCATGAAGTGGCACCCGATGCCGGCCATGGCGCGGGAACCCTCGGGCACCTTGGTGCTCGTGTTGTGCGGGCACCCCGAACAAAACCAGGGCGCCCGGTCGGCCCCCTTGGCAGCGCCCAGGTCCAGCAGCTGCATCGCCCGTTCCTTGGCCTCCAGGATCGCCAGGTGCATGTCGATGCGTGCCAGCATGTCGCCGTCCACGCCCAGGCGCTTGACGCGCTGGGCGATGGCACGCGCGATGATCGCGGGCGACAAATCCGCGTTGGCGCGCAGCAGCGTATTGGCCGTGGGATTGGGCATCGACCACTCGCCGCCCGAAAAGTCGCCGTCGACTTCGTTGAACTTGCCGTAGACGTTTGGCCGCACGTCGGCGCGCCAGTTGTACAGCTCCTCCTTGAGCTGGTATTCGATGACCTGTCGTTTTTCCTCCACCACCAGGATTTCCTGCAGCCCGGTGGCGAACTCGCGCGTGAGTTGTGCCTCCAGCGGCCACACCACGGCGACCTTGTGCAGGCGAATGCCGATCTGGCGGCAGGCGGCGTCGTCCAGGCCCAGGTCGATCAACGCCTGGCGGGTGTCGTTGTAGGCCTTGCCGCTGGCGATCAGACCGAACCGGTCGTTCGGGCCCTCGATCGCGTTGTAGTTCAGCCGGTTGGCACGGATGTAGGCCAGCGCCGCATACCATTTGAAATCGAACAGGCGCGCCTCCTGGTCCAGCGCGTTGTCGGGCCAGCGGATGTGCACCCCGCCTGGGGGCAGGGGAAAGTCGGTGGGGATGCGGATCTGCACCCGATGCGGGTCGATTACCGCAGTGGCGCTGGACTCCACGATCTCCTGGATCGTTTTCATCCCGGCCCAGACACCGGAGAAGCGGCTCATTGCGAATGCATGGATCCCCAGATCCAGGATTTCCTGGACATCGGCCGGAAAGAACACCGGCAGACCGCAGGCCTTGAAGATATGGTCGCTCTGGTGGGCCGAAGTGGAGCTCTTGGCCACATGGTCGTCGCCGGCGACCGCAATCACCCCGCCCCAAGGGGTCGTACCGGCCATGTTGGCGTGCTTGAACACATCCGAGCAGCGGTCCACGCCCGGACCCTTGCCGTACCAGATGCCGAATACCCCGTCGAACCGGTTGGTGCCGGGCGGCGCGAAACCGAGTTGCTGCGTGCCCCACAAGGCGGTGGCGGCCAGTTCCTCGTTCACGCCGGGCTGGAAGACGATGTTCTGCGCCCTGAGATAGGTTGCCGCCTTGACCAGCGCCTGGTCATATCCGCCCAGTGGCGACCCGCGGTAGCCGCTGATGAAGCCGGCGGTGTTCTTGCCCGCCAGGGCATCGCGGGCGCGCTGCAGCATGGGCAGCCTCACCAGCGCCTGCACGCCGCTCATGAAGGCGCGACCCTGGTCGAGCGCATATTTATCGTCCAGCGTGACGGTTTCCAGGGCCTTGCGAATGTGTTCGGGGAGCGGGGCGTTCATGTCGGGCGGTTCTCCTTACAGGTGCATGCCGCGCAGGCGGCACGGGTAACAGACGCAGGCACCGCGTCACTGGCAACAAGAAAGCGCAAAGTGTATGCCGGTTGGCAAGATATGTCAGGGACCTGCACACCAGTTTTTCACTTGGCGAAGTGAAGGCCAGCACCGCGCTGCCGCTGGCGCACCTGGGGCCGCGCGCGGCGGCTTAGGCGCCGGTCACTTGGGCCACAACACCCACATCTGCAAGGCTTGCTTGAGTCGGCCGGCGACGTCCGCCGCTTGTGGACCCCAACCCGCAAAGTAGTCGGCCCGCACCGCCCCGGTAATCGCGCTGCCGGTATCTTGCGCCAGCACCAGGCGCTGCAAATGGAGTGTCGGCCCACCGGACGCCAGCCACACTGGTGTGCCGTACGGAATGCTCTCGCGGTCCACGGCGATGGAACGCCCGGGCGTCAGCGCGACGCCCTGGGCGCCCTTGGGCCCGAAGGCTGCGTCCAGGTCCGACAACGGCTCTTCGCGAAAAAACACCATGCGCGGATTGCTCCAGAGCAGCTCGCGCGTGCGCTGCGGGTTTTGGGCTATCCAGTTCTTGATCGATGGCCAGGATGCATCACGCAATTGGCCCTGGTCCAGCAGCCAGCGTCCGACGCTGCCATAAGGCTGGTCATTGGTCGCGGCGTAGGCCATGCGCACCATCTGGCTGGCGCCTTCGACATCGACGAAACGCAGCCGGCCGGAACCCTGAATCTGCAGCACCAGCGCGTCGATCGGATCGGCCAGCCAGGCGATCTCATGGCCGCCGAGTGCCGCCATCGCCTCGGGCAAGGTGTCCATTTCCTTGCGGGTGAACCAGGGCTTGCGTGTCGCCAGGCCAGGCGGCGGGCGGTACAGGGGTGTCTGGTACTCCGCGCGCCGGGTACGCGACGCTTGAAGCACCGGTTCGTAATACCCGGTCAGCAGCCCGTCGGTGGCAGTGCCCAGCGCTTCCACGCGGTAAGGCTGCAGCCGTTGCACCATCCAGCGGCGTTGCTCGTCGCCGGACGCCAGACTCAGCACCCGGATTTCCGGACACAGGGCTGCGAACGCCGCCCCGGGACGCTCGCAGGAGCGGGTCCATGCGTTCCACGCCTCGTGCAGCGTGTCGGTCGAAAACCCCGGCAGCTCGGACCATCGTGCGGCGACCCAGCGGCTCCTGGGACGCAACAGCGCCGGCGGCAGCGGACCGTCATCGACCCACGGCGGCGTCACGGCCGCGGGCTCTGGCGGCGACACGACCGGCACCGGAGGCGACGGACTGGGGCCAGGCGCGGGGCCGCCAGCGCAGCCCCACAGCGTTCCTACAATGGCCAGCAGGGCCCATGCACGGGCAACACGCCCCGGGAGTCGATTCATGGTGCTGATTTTGCTTGAAGCGCTCGCGGCGCTGGTGCTGCTGGTCCTGATCGTCTGGTGGACGATGTTTTCCGGCCGCAGGCATGGTGAACTGCCGACACATCAGGATGACGCAGCAGAACCGACGGCGCCGCATCTGCCGGGCCCGACCACGACCCGGGAACCGCCGCAAGAGCCACACTGACTCAGGGTTGAGAGGATTTTGTAGCGAGCCGGCCAGGGTGGGGTCGAGGAAAGGAACCGTACACCCGTGCGGTGACAACGAAGTTGCGCCGAGGCTGACAACTGGGCTAAGCGCTCGTGATACCGGAGCCAACACCGCAGGCACCAGGTTGGCACGCCCAAAAGAAAGGCTCTCAGCCTCTTAGCGCTGCTGGAGCAGGTTGGACAGTTCTACCGCCGACTTCACCTCCATCTTGTCGAACACCCTGGCACGGTGAACCTCGACCGTGCGCACGCTGATGTCGAGCTGATCGGCAATCAGTTTGTTCGGCAGCCCCTCCACTACCAGGCGCATGACCGTGCGTTCGCGCTCGGTGAGTTCGCCCAGCCGGCGTGTCACGGCGGCCTGTTTGTCGCGCTGCGCGATGTGGTGTGCCGATTGCGCAATGGCCTGCTCGACACGGTCCACCAAGGCGTTGTCCGACACCGGTTTTTCGCAGAAGTCAAAGGCACCGCGCTTGACCAAGGCGACAGCTGTCGGCAGATCGGCATGGCCGGTCAGGAAGATCACCGGCACCATTTGCACCAGGCCGCGTTCGACCAGACTGTCAAACAAGGCCAGTCCACTCATGCCGGGCATGCGCACATCCAGCAACAGGCAACACGGCTGCACCTGAGAAAAACCCGCCCGCACCATGGTATCGAAGGCCTCGGCGGTGTCGAACTCCCGGCTTGGCAGATGGCGCGAGCGCAGCAGCCAGGACAGGCCGGCCCGCACATCGGCGTCATCGTCGACGATGAACACCGTGGCATTAACAGCGGGCCGCATGCTGCGATGCTACTGGACAGGCACCGTGGGCAGGGCAAAACGGAAAACCGTCCCATCCAGGCCGGTCGAGAACGTCAGCTGCCCGCCGTGCTGCTCGACCACGGTGCGGCACAGGCTCAGGCCCAGGCCCATGCCTTCGGGCTTGGTGGTGAAGAACGGCGTGAACAGCTTCACCGCCACCGGCCGCGGAATTCCGGGGCCGGTGTCGGCGACTGAAAACTCGACCCAGGATTGCGGCGCGCAGAGACGGTCGCCAGACTGCACGTGGCGCACCTGCAGCGACAGCAGGCGTGGCCCCGCATCCGGCAGGTCCATCGCCTGCATTGCATTGCGGGCCAGGTTCAGCAGCACCTGCTCCACCATCGTACGGTCGCACCAGGTCCTGGGTAGGTCCGGCTCCAGCGTGACCTGGATGCGCACCGACAGCTTGCGCGCCTGCAGCGTCACCAGGGGCATGATGGCGTCGACCAGAGACTGGGGCGCCATCCATTCGCGCGTCTGCTCGCGCCGGCGCACGAAGTCGTGCACGCTCTTGATCACCCGCCCGGCGCGCTGCGACTGCTCGGCGATCTGCTGCAGGGCCTGCCCGATCAGCGCGAGCTGCTCCGGTTCGCGCGCATCGCGCAGCATGTTGATCGAGCCGGCCGCGTAACTCGCGATCGCCGCCAGTGGCTGGTTCAATTCATGGCTCAGCAGCGATGCCATTTCGCCCACGGTCGCCAGCCGGGCCGTGGCCTGCAGCCGCTCCTGGGAGGCGCGTGACTGCTCCTCCACCCGGCGCTGTTCGCTGATGTCCAGCACCGCGCTCATCCAGCCGGCCTGGCGGCCCAAGGCGTCGATCAGCGGGGCCTCGAACACCATCACCGGAAAACGCGACCCGTCCTTGCGCATGAACACCGACTCGAAGCCTTCGCGCGGCGGCGAGGTACCGGCCAGCCGGATGATTTGACGCTCGCGGTACTCCTGCGCCAGTTCCGGTGGCCAGTACGGCGCATCCAGGTCGGGCCGCAGGAGCTCCTGCACTGTGAGGCCGACCATCTGGCAGAACGCCGGGTTCACATAGGTGGTGCGGCCCTGCTGGTCACGCGCCCGCAGCCCGGTGACCAGCGAGTCCTCCATCGCCTTGCGAAATGCCAGCGCATCGGCCAGACCACGCTCCGCATTCAACCGGCGCCGGGTGTCGCGCCCGAGCAAGACCACCACCGACGCCAACGCCAGCGTCATGGCGGTCACCATCGCGGTCAGGAAATTGGGGAACAGGCCCGGGCTGCCGCGCCAGTTGTCCAGGCGCAGCACCAGTGTGTGGCCGGGCAGGTCCATCAGGTGGGTGGCAGAAAAGGGCCGGGGGCCATGCCGCGCGACGCCATGAAAAGCCAGGCGCGTGCCGTCGGCCTCGGTGAACAGGACATCCTGGTTTCGCGCGAGCTGCCGTCCGACCAGCTCGCTCAGCACCTCGTTCAAGGCATAGGTGGCGACCAGGTAGCCGCCGTCCGATTCGGCAACGGACAGCGGCACGCACAACTCCATCACCTCCAGGCCCAGACCATCGTTCTGCGGCACGAAATAGTTGGATCCGTAGGCCGGACCACTGGCACGCCGGGCGTTGTTGCACGCCAGTTGCACATCCAGCAACGCATTGGCACGCCCCAACCGGTCAAACAGAGGGGCGCGGTACGGAGTGTCCACCTGCGACACGGTGGCGAGCGCACGGTCACGCCATTCGATGCGCAGCAGTTCGCGGTGCTCGTGCAGCATGGTCGCGGCCTCGGCCGCCCAGCGCTCCGGTTGGCCCTGGTTGCGCGACTCCAATGCCTGCAGTGACTGGACGTTGCGCAGCAGGCCACTGCGGATGTCGCTGGCCGCCGCTGCCACATCGCGATCCAGCCGATCCTGCGCCTGGCTCGACTCGTATCGCGCGGCCAACCACATCAGCATCGCGAGCAGCGCAACGATCAGGGTGACCAGCAGCCCCCACAGCACCCAGCGGCGCGTGGCAGACGTTGCCGGCGCGCCGGCCACCAAGACACGGCGCGTCACAACACGCGATGGTCCAGAGAGGGCAGCTGCGACCGAACTTGGCGTAAGCGCTGCAGATCGAGCTCGACCACATCGACGCCCGGACCCTCTGCGCGGTCGCACAGGACATCACCCCACGGATCGACCTGCATCGAATGGCCCCAGGTGCGCCTGCCGTTGTCATGCAGGCCGCCTTGCGCCGGCGCAGCGACGTAGGCGAGGTTCTCGATGGCGCGCGCGCGCAGCAACAGCTCCCAGTGGGCCCTGCCGGTGGTGTGGGTGAATGCGCTGGGCACCAGCAGCAGATCCGCGCCGGCGGCGGCGTAATGCCGGTACAGCTCCGGGAAACGCAGGTCGTAACAAACGCTCAGTCCGATCCGCCATGTCTGCCCGTCGCGGGCCGGCAACTCGAAACTCGCCGGCTGCGCCCCGCGCTGCAGAACCTTCGATTCGTCGTAACGTTCACGGCCATTGTCAAAGCGAAACAGGTGGATCTTGTCGTAACGCTGCACACACTGCCCCTGCGGCGAGAACACCAACGAGCTGTTGAACACACGTGCCGCCGACGCGTCGGGATGCGGTGCGTGCGGCGCTGGCCCGCAGGAAAGCGGAAGGGTGCCGCCGACGATCCACAGCCCGAGCGAGCGCGCCGTGTCGGCCAGGAACTGCTGTATCGGGCCGCTGCCGTACGCCTCCTGAATGGCCAGCTTGTCGGTGTCGCGCTGCCCCAGCAGGCAAAAATACTCAGGCAAAACAGCCAGTTCGGCACCCGACTCGGCCGCTTGCGACAGCAAGGCCCGAGCGCTGGCCAGATTGACTTGCACCGAGGTGGTCGACACCATCTGAATCGTGGCCAGCTTCATTTGACTTCTCCAGTTTTCCTGTCGCCCGCTTCGCCTCTGGCGGGGTCCCCATCTGCGAGCTGGGCCCGGCGGGCGATCCGGGTGATCTTGGGGTCGACCCAGCTCCCGTCGACATGAAATTCCTGGGTCGCCGCTTCCATCAGGGGCCGGCGCAGAAAAATCTGGGCCAGGAAGGACCCCAGGCCGATCGCCGGATTGATCGCGGTGGCAATCAGGGAGGCTGTCCCGGCGTTGATCTCCGGTACCACGACCACGCGCAGGTCCTGGGTTTCACGGAACAAGTCGGCCTTGCCATCCATCAGGACGGCGGCGTTGACGCCCTTCATCTGCAGGTTGTTGGACAACGCGATGCCGCGTTCGATGCGGACATCGCCGCGCACGAAGTCAAACGCGAAACCCTCGGTGAAAACATCCCGGAAATCGAGCGCCAGGCGCCGCGGGAGGGACTGCAGGCTCAGCACCCCCATCAGTTTGGCCAGGCCCGGATCGGCCTTGAGGAACTGGCCGTTCTCGATATTGACGCTGAAGGCCCCGCCCAGCGACGCGTAATCCAGCGTCAGTGGCGACCCGGCCCACGCGACCTGACCATCCAGACTTCCCTTGCCGCGTCGGATCACATCCTTCATGCCGAACCGCGCCAGCAGATCCCCCGAATTCATCACCTCGAGATGGAAATTCAGGACCGTGCGCCGCGGCTCGATAACGCCACTGGCTGCGGGAGCGCCAGCCGCGCCTTGTGCGTTGATCGCCGCCCAGTTTCCCGACGCGCGCAGCACGGCCTCGGGCAGCGTGATGTCGAACTTGTTGAGTCGCCACTCGCGCACACCCCCATCACGCGCCACCACCTGCCGGTTGACGGCGTCGATTTCTACCCGGCCAAGACGCTTGCCGCGCAACTCCAGGTCTTCCACGACGATGTCCAGCGCCGGAATGTTGGCGGGCTGGTTATCCAGCATGCTCTCAAAGTCCTTGGCCGAAGCTGGTGCCAGCGTCAGGCGCGACAACCTGGCGTACAGGCGACCGGCGCCCGCGCCCACCGGTTGGCGGTACTCCACATACCCATTGAGCTCGGTCGCGTCCAGGTTCGCGCGCCACAACTGACCATCCCTGGCGCCCCCCAGCACCACGTCGCTCAGTCGGCGCCCGGCGGCACGCAGTTCGCGCGCGCGCAGCGCGACAACCGTGGGCAGGTAGCTGCGCGTCGCGGCGCTCTGCCCACCACCGGTGGCTGCCGGATCCAGGTCGGCCAGACTGGTGCCGGCGGCCTCCGCCAGCACGGCGCCCCACGCATCGAGATCGACGCTGCCCAGTTTGATGTTGGCCACGACGCCCTCCGCAGGCAGCGGCGCAGTCTCATCGGGCGACAACCCGACGGCGATCGCGCCGCGCAGCACGCGCGGCTCGGCGCCCGACAGGTCCCGCACATAGGTGACCGACCCGACACGTCCGAAATCGGCCACGAGTTGGTCCTGCAGGCGCACCTGGCCTGCCGGGCCCGGCAACAGCGACTCGCGCGCCAGGGTCGACTCCAGCCGCATTGGCAAGGCGGCATCCGCGGGCTTGCCGAGCGGGGCTGGCAAATCCAGCCCCATTCCCTGCAGGTTGCTCACGACCGAGATCTCGGGCACAGCCGCCCGCAGCGCCAGGTGGGCAACATACGACGCGCTGCCGCTGGCGCGTTGCGCGACTCGTGCAACCATGCCAAGTTCGCGCGCCTGGCGCAGGCCTTCCGCACTGGCAACACCCTGGATGCGGATCGCCATGCTGGGAGCGGGACGCTGGGCCGCTCCATTGGACGGCGCCACCACCAGCGTGCCGCCGTCCAGACGCACATCGCCACCCAGCATGCGGCCCTGCACCGCAGTCAGCGAGAAACCAGCTTCGGTAAACCCGACCGTTCCGCGACTACGCGTCAGGCGCGGGCTGTCAGGCGACAGCTGCACATCATTGCCCGCGAGCACCAGGTTGCCCCGCAGCGTCGACTTGTCCAGCGCATCGATGGGCAGTGTGAGCTTCAAGCGCGCGTCGGCATTGCCCGTGACACTGGCACGGGCCAGGGCGTTCCCGCTCATGGCGCCAAGGGGCGACCCGTTGACGACGCCCAGCAGATCGGCCAGTGGCCCGCGGGTGTCGAAGCTCGTCACCACGACCGCCGGTTGCGTCAGGTCGGTTATCTGCATGTCGGCCTTGGACACCTGCACCGCCGGCACACCCTGCAAACCTGCGCTGGCACCACGCACCTGCAGGCTCTTGCGATCGAAAACCAACTCGCCTGCAACCTGGTTGAGCACTGGCCAGGGGAGGCTGTCGGCGCTCTGGTAGGCACGCGGAACATAGGCCAGGATCCCGTCCTTGACATCGGCGCTGACGGAGAACTCGCCCTGCCTGGGATCTGCAAACGGCATGTCCCACAGATCGCCCCGCACTTTGAACCGGACCCGGGGGGACGTTCCACCCAGCACGGCGTCTCGCACATAGTTGCGCACCTCCTTGTGCAGTACCAGTGGCAGGTACCGGTACACCCGCGTTGCGTTGGCCCGCGTGAGGCTTCCCTGCATGTCCAGCACCCCCGGGTAACGCGCACGTCCCTGTGCCCGCACCGGGTCGCCAGTCTGCCATTTGAGCTGCAACTCGCCTTCTGCGTCCTGGTTCGAGAACCGCATCTTGGGTATCTGGACCAGCAACTTGTCCTTTTCCTTGTCCACTTGCCAGGCGACGTCGGCAACCAATTGCGCCAGCGGGATGACGGGGTCCTCGAACACCCCGGGCAGCGTGACCGAGCCGCCTTGTACAACCATACTCGCACGGCCCGACGATTCGTTCAGGTCGAACTCCAGCGCTGCGCCCCGTATGCCCGGTGTACCGATGGCGGGATCGGGGCCGGTTGCCACCGCTGGCAGCGACTGCAATTCCAGCTGCTGGGCCCGCCCCTGCACCTGGTACCGGTTAATCGCCCCGGGAGGGCCCTGCCACCTCGCCTTCAGGCGCTCGACCTGGCCGCGCGGCGCGTGGCGTACCAGCGCGGCGTGGACCTGTGCGCCCAATGGCAGGCGGCTTGCGATCTGCGTCAACGCGGCCAGATCCAGGCGATCGGCGACCAGATCCCCGTGTGCGGCCCGCGACGCATTCGCGTCGGTCTGCGTCAGCTCGATGTTGCCTCCCGACCAGCGCTGTCCCTCGGCCGTGTCGAAGGCGAGATCCCGGGTGGCGAGCTCCAGGAATCCCGGCGCGAACTTCGCTCCCAGGCGTCCTGACAGGGAGGCCAGTTGCAATGGCTCCAGCGCCGGATCAAGCCGCGTCCAGACATCGGCCAGCGCCAGATCGGCGGTCGCGCCGATCACCTTGGCACGGCGCACATCGATCCACACGCGCACCGCGCCGCGTCCCTGCTGGATGTCTACGCCCAGGTCTGCATAACGTTGGAGTTGCGATACATCGATGCGCGAAAAATCGGCGAATGCCTGACCCGACCATTCGCGCCAGCGACCGTTGCCCATCGACAGGAACGGCTGCTCGAACCGCGCGGCGAGTCCAAAACGATCACCCCAGTCCGACGGCGGCGTTGCATCGAGTCGAAGTTCATGGCGGCGCAGGCCATTGCGCAGGATCAGGTCGACATCGCGCAGGGCCAGAGTCGGCACGCCGCGCAATTCGTCGGTCCACAACACCGCACCGTGGCGGATGACAAACTCGGGCTGCGAAAAGATCCGGTCCAGCAGGCGGCCTTCGGCCTCCTGGCCATGCGACATGTCGAGCCCCGCCACAAAGAACCTGCCATCCGCCGCGCGCCGCACATCGAGCGTGGGCCGATCCACATACAGCTGGTCGAACTGCAGGCTCAGCACCGATCGCGGCGACAACGAGAACAGCACACGCGGCAGCCGAAGCGCCTCGCGGCCCTGCGCATCGAACAGTCGCACGTTGACCAGTTCGAAGGCCGGGATCATGCCGGTGGAATAGGCCGAAATCTGCTCGATCCGCACCGTGACACCAAGGGCCCGCGTGGCGCTGGCCTCCAGCTGCGGGCGAAGCTCCCCGATTCGCGGCACAATCAGCAAATGCAGTGCGCCCCATCCCGCCGCGAACAAGAACCAGGCCAGCAGCAGCAGGCCCAGAGACCATCGGACGACGAATGCGAATGCCTTCAATAGCGGCGATGGAGTGGGCGTCAGGGCATCCATGGTGAGAGCAGGATTCGATCAAGAATTATGACCCGCATCGGTCAGCCGCCGCCCCCTGTTCCGACAACCGCCGCCTACTCGCGTTTTGGCCAACGGGTGCGCCGGCGGTATCCCGCCGAAGCTACCCTGTTGGCGGCCGGACTGCCTGACCGCGAGGGCATTGCGGCGCTGTACGCGCGCCTGAGCGCGAACGACCTCGAGATGGCCGCCGCACTGCGCGTCACCCGCCAACTCGTGCTGGAGCGCCTGATGACGCTTGACTGCACGGGCCAGGCGTCGATGCAGCAGGTCACCGGCGCCATGACGGCTCTGGCCGAGTTCGCACTCGACATGGTGTGTGTGCAGGCGCAGGCAGACCTCGACCGCCAGTTCGGCGCGCCCCTGGGCGAGGACGGGCAGCGGGCGCGGCTATGGGTGGTGGGCATGGGCAAGCTGGGCGCACGCGAGCTCAATGTCTCCAGTGACATCGACTTGATCTATGTCTTCGACTCGGACGGCGACACCTGCGGTAACAGCGAAGGCCGCAACCGCATCTCGAACCAGGAGTACTTTGCCAAGGTGGTGCGTTCCATCTACAACCTGATCGGCGACTCCACCGACCATGGCTTCGTGTTCCGGGTGGACCTGGCCCTGCGTCCCAATGGCAACTCCGGCCCGGCGGCGATTTCGCTAGCCGCGCTGGAGGAATACTTCCATGTGCAGGGCCGCGAATGGGAGCGCTTTGCCTGGCTCAAGAGCCGCGTGGTCGCGCCCCTTGATTGCGTGGCGAGTGGCTCGGCCGGCAACCTGCGTTCGGTGGTGCTTTCCTTCGTGTTCCGGCGCTACCTGGACTACAACGTGTTCGACGCGCTGCGTGTGCTGCATCGTCAGATCCGCGAGCATGCCGCGCGGCGCAGTGCCGGGCACCCGGAACGCACCAATGACGTCAAGCTGTCTCGCGGCGGCATTCGCGAGATCGAGTTCATCGTGCAGCTGCTGCAGGTTGTTCGCGGCGGCCAGTTCCCGGAGCTGCGCACCCGTGCCACACTTGACGCCCTGCCCCGCCTGGCGCGCGCCGGGTTGATGTCGGCCGCCGTGGCGGAGGCCTTGGCGGCTGCATATCTGTTCCTGCGGTGCCTGGAACACCGCATCCAGTATCTGGACGACCAGCAGACCCATGTGCTGCCCACCCGGGACGATGACCTGGCCTGGCTGGCCCTGGCGATGGGGCACGATGATGCCCGACCGTTCCTGGCCGAACTGGACCGGCACCGCGAAGTGGTGGCACAGGAGTTCGACGCGCTGCTCGGAGGCGGGCAGAGCGATTGCAAGTCGTGCAATGGTCGAACGCCCGGTGCCGTGGCACCGACCGATTTCACTGATTTCCTGGAGGGCCTGCCCGCAAGTTTCCGCGAACGGGTCGGCGCATGGCGCGCGCATCCGCGATTTCTGGCCTTGCGCGACGAGTCGCGCCAACGCCTGATGCGTCTGCTGGCCCGCACGACCTCCTGGATCCGCGACGGATCCGTCAGCGAGCAGGCCGGGGTTCGCCTGGCCGACTGGATCGAACCCTTGCTGCGACGCGAAAGTTATCTGGCCTTGCTGCTGGAGCGCCCCGCTGTCCATCAGCGCCTGCTGCGCCTGCTGGGCAACGCCCGTTGGCCAGCGCGCTATCTGCTGCTGCACCCGGGTGTGATCGATGAACTGGCCAACGACACCATGCTGGGCGAGCGCTTCGAAGCGCCGGAGTTCGAGCTTGAACTCGACCATCGGCAGGCAGCGCTCGCCAACACCGGGGAGGACGACGACGAGGCGCTGCTCAACCTGCTGCGCCGCGCCCACCATGCAGAGGTGTTCCGCACTTTGGCCCGCGACGTGGAAGGCCGCTTGACAGTGGAACAGGTGGCGGACGACCTGAGCGCGCTGGCGCAAAGCATCCTGCGCGTCACGACCCGGTGGTGCTGGGCCCGCACCCGCCAGCGGTACCGCGACGAACCGCAATTCGCCATCATCGCCTACGGCAAGCTTGGCGGCAAGGAACTGGGCTACGGCAGCGACCTGGACATCGTCTTCGTGTACGACGACCCGGATGAACGTGCCCCCGAGGCCTATTCCGCCCTGGTGCGCAAATTGATCAACTGGCTGACCGTCAAGACGGGTGAAGGCGACCTGTACGAAATCGACACGGCACTGCGACCGAATGGCAATTCGGGCCTGCTGGTGAGCACGTTCGAAGCCTACGCCAACTACCAGCAGCAGCGCGGGAGCAACACCGCATGGACCTGGGAGCACCAGGCCATGACGCGGGCCCGCTTGGTGCTGGGCAGCGCGTGGATGCAGGAGCGCTTCGACCAGATCCGCGCCAACGTGGTCACCGCCCCGCGCGAACTGAACGAACTGCAAGCCCAGATCATCGGCATGCGCGACAAGGTGCGCGCCGCGCACCGGGTCGATCAGGAAAAGTTCGACGTCAAGCACAGCCGCGGCGGCATGGTGGATGTCGAGTTCGTGGTGCAGTACCTGGTGTTGTCCGCGACCGCCCAACACCCTGACCTGATCGACAACGTGGGTAACATCGCGCTGCTGCAAAGGGCGCAGGATGTCGGCTTGCTGCCAAACGGCATCGGAGCAGCGGCGGCCAGCGCGTACCGCGAATTGCGGCGCGTACAGCATCACGCCCGCCTGAACGAGGAGCCGACGCAGATTCCGGTCGCGCAGTTGGTTGGGGCGCGCGACGCAGTCCTTGCGTTGTGGGCAGCCGTGTTTGGGCAGGGCCCGGCCGTCCGACGCTGATGAAACGCGCAAAAAGTCGGGTATTTACCCCGTTGGTTCGGCGTTGAAAGCCGCCGAGTGGGCGTAAGCTTGAGCCTGACGGTGTCCTGTGTCCCTGGCCATAATCTCCATCACCCATGAATCTCGTCCAGGTTACCAATGAGTCGATCAAGATCGGACATCCGCTCCCGTTTGCCTTGCGCGACGAGACCGGCATCCTGCTGGCTCGCAAGGGCTATGTGATCGGGTCGCGGTCCGACCTCGAGGCGATGCGCGGGCGCGGGGTGGGCTTTTATGTCGATGTGTCCGAATCCGAGCGGCACCAAAAGGCCTTTGTCGGCAAACTGTTTGAACTGGTCCGCGACGACCGCCCGCTCGGAAAGATCGCGCAGGCCAAACTCACCACCCGTGACCTTGGTTTCAACCGTGACATCCTGGGCACGGAAACCCCCAACTGGCCGGACATGCAGGTGCAGGGCAGCCGCCTGCTGCGCGACTTGAACACCGCGAACTTCCCCGATGATCTCGAGCGGATGCACACGCGGCTTTACCGCTGGTCGCACCGAAATCCCGATGGCGCCTTGTTTGCCCTGTTTCACCTGGCCGCCATCGAGGTCGATTTGTACAGCGCCACCCACGCCATGCTGGTCAGCGTCATTTGCGGGCTGGCCGCCCGCGAAGTGCTGGAATGGCCCGAGCGGGAGCAGATCACCTTGTGCAAGGCGGCGCTCACGATGAATATCGGGATGACTGCCCTGCAGGACACCCTGACTGGACAGCGCGAGTTGCCGACCAGCGAACAGCGCCACCGGATCAGCCAGCACGCCCAGCGCTCGGTCGATCTGCTCAAGAAAATGGGGCTGCACGATCCAGATTGGCTGGAAGCGGTGCGCGATCACCACAGCGCCGGGCCGGGAGAATTGTCGTCACGCACACTGCCACAACGCATGGCCCGGCTGATTCAGCGAGCCGACATGTTCGCCGCCCGACTGTCACCACGCGCATCGCGGCGAGCGGACCCGGCAGCTGCCGCGATGCAGGCCGTTTACTTCGACGAGAACCGCCAGATCGACTCGGCCGGTGGGGTGCTGATCAAGGCCGTCGGCGTCTATTCGCCGGGGTCGCTGGTGCGCCTTGCCAACCAAGAAACCGGCGTGGTCGTTCGCCGGGGCACCAACACCACCACCCCGCGCGTGGCCGTGCTGGTCAACCGGGACGGCTTCGCCACCGGGGAACACATGATCCGGGACACCGGCCTGCGTGAATTCAGGATCGCCGGTGGCGTGGCGCGCCATGAGTGCAAGGTGCAGCTCAACCTGGAACGCATGCTGGCCCTGACCAGCGGGCCGGCCTCAAACCGGCCTTGGTGACGCTGGTTCGGCCAGGTTTGCGGCGAGTTCGCGAGCCAGCTCCTTGCGGTACTTGTTGAGTTCCTGCACGGTCCCGAAGCTTCGGTCGAGCAACAGGCTGAGGTTGTGCAGTATCCGGTTGACTACGCGGGTTTCCCACACGGCGTCGAACCTGATCTGATGGTCGAGCCAGTGCTCCAGCCATTCTGGATTGGGCATGCGGCTCTGGACCGTGTCACGCGGGAACAGCGTCTTGTTGACGTGCAGGTTGGTGGGATGCAGTGCCTGCGCGGTACGCCGGGCACTGGCCATCAGAACCCCGACCTTGGCGAAAGCGCTCTTGGCTTCCAGCCCGAACTTGCCAATTGCCTGCTTCATGTACTTGAGGTAGGCGCCACCATGGCGTGCCTCGTCCTGGCTCAGCCGGGTGTAAATGGCCTTGATCACCGGCTCCGTGTGCCATTGGCTGGCCCGTCGGTACCAGTGGTTCAGACGGATCTCGCCACAAAAATGCAGCATGAGCGTTTCCAGCGCCGGTGCCGGATCGAACTCGAAGCGCACGTGATGCAGTTCAGTCTCGGTCGGTTGCAGGTCGGGGCGAAAGCGGCGCAGGTACTCCATCAGCACCAGCGAATGTTTTTGTTCCTCGAAGAACCAGATCGAGATGAACGCCGAAAAGTCACTGTCGTGCCGGTTGTCGCGCAGGAACATCTCGGTGGCCGGCAGCGCCGCCCACTCGGTGATCGCATTGAGTTTGATGGTCTGGGCCTGTTCCTCAGTGAGCCGGGAGGCGTCGAAACAATCCCAAGGTATATCCCGGGCCATGTCCCATCGGACGGACTCCAGTTGCTTGAACAGTTCGGGATAGAGCATGGCGCGCCTTTTTGGACAATCCTGTCAACCTGCAATCGACCATTGGAATTCTAGTGCGCCCGACGCTGCGCACCCGGTCCGCGACGGCTACCGTTCCGGCTGGAAGTGAATTTATACCGACCGGTCACAGAAATACCAAATAGTTTACACTGCGCCATGTTTGATGCAACAAATCCCTGCATCCTGAGGCATTCACTGCCGGGCCCAGGGAACTCCGACACCCGGCAGCGACTCTGTACAAAGTCGGCGTCGGGCCCAACCACTGATGCTTTCTTGCTGCCAAACGACCTGCTCCCCAATCGGCCTGGCAGAGTCCTGGGGTCGGCATACCCTTCTCACCTGATGGCTCCAGGGCGCCTCGCAGGAACCTTGTTTTTTGAACCTGTAGGGCAGCGCACGCCATGAAAATCGCGGTCGTCGGGTCCGGCATCGCAGGGTTGTCTGCAGCGTACCGGCTACATCGGCATGCCGAACTCACGTTATTCGAGGCTGGTAGTTATTTTGGCGGCCATGCCCACACGGTCGACGTGACCTTGCCGGTCGATGGACGCGACACGGTGCATGGCGTCGACACCGGATTTCTGGTCTACAACGACCGCACCTACCCGCAACTGATGGCCCTCTTGCGCGAGCTCGGCGTCGCGACCGCCCGTTCCGACATGTCATTCTCGGTGCAGGTCGGCGCCACAGCTAAAGGGCGGGCCCTGGAGTGGAGCGGCGCCAGCCTGAACACGGTATTCGCGCAACGGCGCAACCTGCTCAATCCGCGGTTCCTGGGCATGCTGCG
>JANOUM010000105.1:0-2781 GCA_031416855.1 Rhodoferax sp.
TGGGCAAACTCCTCGAGTTCGCAAAACCGCCCAACGGGAATCTTCTGGCGCAGCTCGGCCTGGCGTTGGGCGCTGACCTGTTCGGTCAGCATCTGCGTCTTGACGAAGGTTGGCGCCAGCGCGTTGCAGGTAACGCCGAAGGCCGCGTATTCACGCGCAAAACTGAAGGTCAGCGAGATCACGCCGCCCTTGCTGGCCGCGTATGCCGGCAGCGGCGACAGGCCACCGGTCTTGGCGCCGAAGGACGACACATTGACGATACGCCCGAAGCCGCGCGCCTTCATGCCCGGCGCGACCCGCTGGCTGACGTAGAAGACACCGTCGAGGTTGGTGCGCAGGGTCTTGTGCCACAGCTCTGGCGTGGTCTGCTCGCAGTTGGCGTATTGCAGGAAACCGGCGTTGTTGACACACACGTCGATCCGACCGAATTGCGCCTCGATCTGGTCGCAGGCCACGTGCACCGCTGCAATGTCACTGACGTCCATGGTGAAACAGGCCAGCCGGTCACCGTGCGCCGCCAGTGCGCTGGCGACCTGGTCGGTGCACAGGTCGGTTGCCGCCACGCGGTAACCGGCGTCGAGCAGTGCGCGGGTGGTGGCCAGGCCCATGCCGGCATTGGCGCCGGTCACGAGTGCGACCTGGTCGCGGATGGGGGGTGCGTTGGTGACCATCTGTCAGGCCGGTGTGGCTGGGCCGGGAGCCGGATCGGCAGGCACGGCGAACCCCACCTTGTGGCCGGCGACCACCAGCTCCTGCCAGGTCTGCGGATCGATGTCGATGCCTTCGATGCGCCGCTGCGCGCGCGCTGCGCGCTCCGGATCGCCCGCCAGTTGCACACCGTCGAAGCCCTGCGCCACCGGACCGCTGCGCAACCAGTCGACGAAGGCCGGTGCCTCCTGGTCGAACGCGTCCCGGGTGCCCAGGCGTTGCGGGTCGATCAGGATCGTCAACATGCCGTTGACCACGGCCCGGACGTCGGGGTCGGTCGGCCGGTGCCAGGTGCCGCCGCCGCTCAAGGCGCCGCCGAGCAGTTCGCAGGCGACGGCCATGCCATACCCTTTGTATTCGCCGAAAGTCAGCAGGGCGCCCAGCAGGCCGTTGCCTTGCGGCACAACCACGACGCCGGGGTCGGTGGTGGGGCGGCCATGTTCGTCGATCAGCGTGCCGGGCGCCACCTGCCGGCCCTGGTTGTGCGCCACGCGCATCTTGCCCTGGGCCACACGGCTGGTGGCGAAGTCCAGTACAAAGGGTTCGCGGCCCTTCAGGGGGATGCCGATGCAGCACGGGTTAGTGCCGAAGCGGCCATCGGCACCGCCCCAAGGCGCGACGATAGGGCGCGACAACACGTTGACGAAATGCAGCGCGACCAAGCCCTGCGCGACCGCCATTTCGGCGAAGTGGCCGATGCGCCCAAGGTGATGTGCATTGCCCAGCGTCATGATGCAGCTACCGTGCGCGCGCGCGCGCTCAAGCGCCATCTGCATCGCCTGTTCGCCGACCACCTGGCCAAACCCGCGCTGGCCGTCGAGTGCCAGCATGGTGCCGATGTCCAGGTTGACCTTGACGGCGGCATTGGGCTGTAGCCCGCCCTGCAACACCGCGTCCACGTAGCGCGGCACCATGCCCACGCCGTGGGAGTCGTGGCCGCTCAGATTCGCCAGAACCAGATTTTCGGCGACCGCGCGGGCCTCAGCCTGCGAACTGCCGCAGCCCCGCAGGATGCCCGCCACCAGTGTTTCCAGTGCCGGGGCTTGCAGGATCTTGGGTGTCATGCTGCGGACCCTACATCACCGCGCCGAGTTGCCAGGGCACGAACTCGTTTTGCCCGTAGCCGTGCAGTTCGCTCTTGCTCGGTGCGCCCGACGCGGTGGCCAACACCAGGTCGAAGATGCGCTGACCCATGGCCGCGATCGACGCGGTGCCGTCGACGATCTCGCCGCAGTTGATGTCCATGTCGTCTTCCTGCTTGCGCCACAGCGCCGAGTTGGTGGCTATCTTCAGCGAGGGCGAAGGCGCGCAGCCATAGGCCGAGCCCCGCCCGGTGGTGAAGCAGATCATGTTGGCGCCACCGGCGACCTGGCCGGTCGCACTCACCGGGTCGTAGCCGGGGGTGTCCATGTAGACGAAACCCCTGGTCGTCACCGGCTCGGCGTATTCCACCACCGCCTGCAGGTTGCTGGTGCCGCCCTTGGCAACTGCACCCAGCGCCTTTTCAAGGATCGTGGTCAGGCCGCCGGCCTTGTTGCCGGGCGACGGGTTGTTGTTCATCTCGCCGTCGTTGATACGGGTGTAGTGCTCCCACCACTTGATGCGTTCGATGAGTTTGTGCGCCACTTCGGGCCGCACCGCGCGCCGTGTGAGCAAGTGCTCGGCGCCGTAGATCTCGGGTGTCTCGGACAGGATGGCGGTGCCGCCGTGCGCCACCAGCAGGTCCACCGCAACACCGAGCGCCGGGTTGGCGCTGATGCCGCTGTAGCCGTCCGAGCCACCGCATTGCAGCCCGATGGTGATGTGTTCGGCGCTGCAGGGTTCACGCACTGCGCGGTTGGCCATGGGCAGCATCTCACGGACCAGCCCGACGCCCTTGTCCACCGTCTTGCGTGTGCCGCCGGTGTCCTGGATGTTGAACACCCTGAGCGTATCGCCTTCGCGCAGGTCGCTGCTGGCCAGCCAGGCGTTGATCTGGTTCGACTCGCAGCCGAGGCCCACCACCAGCACGGCGCAGAAATTGGCGTGGGTCGCATACCCGGCCAGGGTGCGCTGCAACACCTGCAGACCGAG
>JANOUM010000106.1:0-2588 GCA_031416855.1 Rhodoferax sp.
GCCTTCTGCGCCAGCCACCCGCGCCTGCTGGTGGTCACCGGTGCCGGCTGCAGCACCGAAGCCGGCATCCCCGACTACCGTGACGCGGCTGGCGCCTGGAAGCGCAGCGAGCCGATGCGCTTCCAGCTATTTGTGGCCGACGCGCTGGCCCGCAAGCGCTACTGGGCGCGCAGCATGGTCGGCTGGCGCACCATGGCCGGCGCGCGGCCCACCACGGCGCACCGCTCGCTGGTACAACTGCAGGCGGCCGGTCGCATCGAACTGCTGGTGACCCAGAACGTCGATGGCCTGCACCATGCGGCCGGCAGCACCGACGTGGTGGACCTGCACGGCCGCATCGACACCGTGTGTTGCCTGGGCTGCGGGGCGCGCTCACCGCGCGTCGCTTTGCAGCGGGAGCTCACCCGGCGCAACCCGGCCTGGGTGGGTCTGCACGCCTTGAGCGCGCCGGATGGCGACGCCGATCTGGAGGCGCAGGATTTCGCGCAGTTCGACGTGCCGGCGTGTGATTCCTGTGGCGGCATGCTCAAGCCCGACGTGGTCTTTTTCGGCGAGAGCGTGCCCCGGAGTCGTGTAGACGTGGTGCGTGCGGCGCTGGCCCGGTCCGACGCCTTGCTGGTGGCCGGGTCCTCGTTGATGGTCTATTCAGGCTACCGCTTCGTGGAGGACGCGGTCGCAGCCGGTACGCCGGTGGTGGCCGTCAACCTGGGGCGCACGCGCGCCGACGCTGTGTTGACGCTGAAGGTCGAGCATGATGTGGGGGCGGTACTGCAGGCGCTGGCGGCGGCCGTGCAGGTGCGCGACGCATAGGACTTTGATGACAGGGCCTCAGCGCATGCGCAGCGCCCGCCACAGCCGCACCGATGCCGCTCGATGACAGGACGCCGCTGAAACCATCGCGGATGCCAACGGTCTCCCAGCCGCGGTTGGCCGCTGTGGTGACCACGGCGCGGATCACCGCATCGAGGCCGAAACCGCAGGCACCTCAAGCGGGATGGATCAAGTTCCCCTGCAATGGTCCGGCACCGCCCCGTGCTTGCCTACACGCGTTGCCAGAACCACCACGCCGCCAGCAGAACCAGCAAGACCGACCCCCCCCGCACCACCACACGCGGATACCAGTGCCTGGCCACCACCGTCTGCACCACGGCCAGCCAGGCAAGCACGGCCAGCAGTTGCCCGGCCTCCACGCCCAGATTGAAACCCGCCAGAGCCCATGGCAACAGACCGCTGGGCGCAGCGGCGTCCTGCAGCAGGCCGGCAAATCCGATTCCGTGCACCATGCCGAACAGCAGCGCGAGCACGTCAGTACGCACCCAGGCGACAGGCCGCAGGTTGAGTGCGGCGGTGACGGCGATCGACAGGGCGATCGCCGGTTCAACCCAGCGCGCCGAGGCCAGCGTCCAGCCGAAGGTGACCAGCATCAAGGTGATGGAGTGCCCCACCGTGAACGCGGTCACCGTGCGCAGCAAGTCCCACCAGGGATCCCTGCCGGCACGGTTGGCACCATCGGCGACGCCCGCAGACAATGACCCCGGCACCGCAAACAGCGCCAGGCGCAGCGGCAACACCAGTGCCAGCAGGAATGCCAGGTGGTCGTAGCCCTCCAGCAGGTGGTGTATGCCGAGCAGGAAGTAGTCACGCAAGGTCTGCCAACCGCTTACCGCGCCTGCAGCTGCCGCCGGCGCGGCGCCCGTCGCCGAAGCGCCCGTGGGGTTCGGGGCCGCGAGCAGCGGCACGGCGTCGCTGCGCAGGGGCGAGCTGGTGGTCAGAACATCCTGGCCGTCGAGTTGGCCGGCCACCAGCAGCCGGTGGTTGGCGTCCTGGTCCCCGAGCAGGGTGTAGCGCAAGGCCAGCGGCTGCGCCAACGGGCATTGGGCGTTGGCCGCGAGCCGCACGTAAGCGCCGTCCCCGCGTCGCTCGACGCCATCGAACTGCCACCGCAGGGCGCATGTCGGTGTGGGGTTGTCCGGGATGTCTAGCCGCGCGCCCTGGTTCGCTACCGCCAGCACCTGGGGCACGGCGGCCCTGATCTCGCCCCAGGTCACACGCCCGTCGGAATCGGCGTCCATCGGCAGCAGGAGGTCGAGGTCCCTGATCGCCACCGACAGCGTGAACTGCACAGCGCGCAGCGCAGTGGTGTTCGACCCGGCCGCAGCGGCCTGCTGGCGCACATCGAGGTAGGCATCGCTGCCCTTGTGGGCCCACGCCGCGCCGCTACACACCTGCGCCAGCAGCCAGGCGACCAAGGTGCTGCGCAGGGTGGTGCCCGCAGGCCACTTCATGGCTTGGCCCGGGATACCGGCGCAGTGCTGGCGGCGCTGGCGCGCGCCAGCCGCACATCGTGCAGCCCGGCGGCGCGAAAAGCTGTCTCGATCTGCGCCAGTGCCTCGGAATGGTTGGCCGCGCGCGCGCTGGCAACCGCCACCCACCAGTCGACGGGTTCGCGTTGCAACTGCAGATTGGCGCGCGCCAGTACCAGCGCGCCGGCGGCGTCGTCATCCAGCCACAAGGCTGCCAGCGCCAGTTCGCGCCCGTGCAGGGACGTGTCGTCTCCCCGCCGGGTCAGCTCGGCAACACGTTCGCGC
>JANOUM010000107.1:0-2252 GCA_031416855.1 Rhodoferax sp.
AATCACCAGCATCTTCATCTGTTCGTAGTCTGCCAGGCCGCTGTTGGTGTCCTTGAGCAGCGCACCCATGGCGGCTTCGACTTCGGCGCGCACCGCGGCATCACCCAGCTTGGGGCGCACGCCTTCGGCCAGCACCACCAGCGCATAGGACGCCGACTGACCCACGCCCGAGACCATGCTGGACTCGATCATCGGATGCGCGTTGAGCTTGTTCTCGATCGGCGCCGGGGCCACGTATTTGCCCTTGGCCGTCTTGAACAGTTCCTTCAGGCGCCCGGTGATCTTGAGCTGCCCGTCGGGGCGACGTTCACCCTGGTCGCCGGTACGGAAGAAACCGTCCGCGGTGAACACCTCGGCGTCCAGGTCGGGCCGCTTGTAATAACCCACCAATTGCCCCGGCGACTTGATCAGGATCTCGCCCTCGTCGCTGATACGCACCTCGACGCCGTCGTAGGGCACACCGACGTAGCCGACCTCCTTGTGGGTCTCCGTCATGGTGTGGGAGTAGGCGAAATCCTCGGTCATCGCGTACCCTTCGATCAGCGGCAAACCGAGCCTGCGGTACCACTGAATCAGCGATGGTGGCAAGGGCGCGGAACCACTGCCGGCCAGCTTGACCTGGTCCAGCCCCAGGCCGGTCAACACCTTCTTGGCGATGATCTTGTTCAGGATCGGGATCGACAACAGCAAATTGAGCTTGGCCGGCGGGATCTTGGCCGACACCCCCTGCTGGAACTTGAGCCAGAGCCGGGGCACCGAGATGAACAGCGTGGGGCGGGCGCGGTTCAGGTCCTTCACAAAGGTCTCAAGCGCCTCGGCAAAAAATACGTGCGTGTTGCCGTCGACATACGAAAAACACTCGACGAAGGCGCGCTCGAAACAATGCGCCAGCGGCAGATACGACAACACACGGTTGGCGCTGCCCTGGCCCAGCACCTCGTACATGCGCCTGGTGATGCCCTCGCCGACCTTGGAGATGCGCTCGAAACTGTGCATCGCGCCCTTGGGCTGGCCGGTGGAGCCGGATGTGTAGATCAGCATCGCCAGGTCGGTGCCGGCGCGCTGCGGCTTGCCGGCGATCGGCTGGGTGCGGGTGCAGATCGCATCCCAGGTTTCGAAACTGGTCTTTGGCGCCAGCGGAAAGGCGATCCGCGGCATGTCGGCAGGCACACCGGGCTCTTGCTTGTTCCAGCTGTCGAGCTTGCCCACGAACAGCAGGCTGGCACCGCTGTGCTCCAGCACGAACTTGACCGTATCCGGGCCTTCGGTCGGGAAGATCGCCACGGTGGTGTAACCGGCCATCCAGATGGCGATCTCGGCCATGAAGAAATGGGCGCAGTTCTTGGACAGGATGGCGATCCGGGCGCCCGGCTCGAAACCCAGGCCTTTCAGGTGGGTGGCCATGCGCCGGGCCTGGTCCATCGTCTGCTTCCAGGTGTAGTCGGTCACCGCAGCGCCACCGGTCGGCTGTGTCAGGTAGACCTGATCCGGCCGCTTGGCCTCGTGTTCATAGAGGTGATCGAGCAACATCTTGGACTGCGCCATGGTTTTCGCCTTCGCGGGTGACGGGTTGAGGGTGGTCGCACGTTCGATAACCCATGCAGCCAGCCTGACAGCCTAGCGTCCGGGGCAACACCTGTCCACAGGGTTTGCCATGAGATGCGCTCCCTTCGCTCACGAAGCGCTGCCTCGGCAGTGTCCACCCAGGTCCCTCTGGATGGCGGCACCACACAGCCGCAGCCGCAGATGCTGATGCCGAGAAGGTGTCGTGGCGAGCAGGCTGCACTGCGCGATTGCCAGTGCAGGGGCGACTGCGCTCAACCGACCGGTTGTGTCACGCCATCACGCCCGGGGTCGTCAGGTAGCAGGTCGGGCGTGGGGCCTTTGTCGGGATCGACCGGCAAGGGCATTGCGTCGGGCGGGGCCTCGCGCCCGGGTGGAAGATGGTTGGTTGGCACTGCAGGACGGGTCATGACAGATCCTTCGCTCCAAGTGTGCGCTGTGACGCGCCGTTGCAAAAAGCCATAACGCATGCCACTGCTATTCGCGCCGCGGATTCAGACGGCGCAACGACTGCTCGATCGCCCGCTGGCTCCTGACACTGGTTACTTCCAGTTCGAGTAACCGGCGGTTCAACTGCGCGTAACCGGCCGCGAGCAGCGTCGCGCTCTCGTTGTACAGGTGTTTCAGGCGGTGGTTGCGGGAGCTGGCTGAGTTCATGGTGGTTTCTCGCGGGTCGGCGAAGGGCCGGG
>JANOUM010000108.1:0-2853 GCA_031416855.1 Rhodoferax sp.
CTGACGCCCTGGGCCGCGCAGCAGGTGGTGGACGAGTCCGACGACCGCCGCGCCTGCAGACAGTGGGTGCGCCTGCTCGGCGACGCCGGATGGCTGCGTTACTGCGTGCCGGCCGCATTCGGCGGGGCGTTGGACAAACTCGACTCGCGCGCCCTGGTGATCCTGCGTGAGACGCTGGCGTTCCATTCGCCCCTGGCCGATTTCGCACTGGCGATGCAAGGCCTGGGCAGTGGCGCGATCACGCTGGCGGGCACCACGGCGCAACAGGCAACCTACCTGGGCGCGGTGGCTCGGGGCGACATGATCGCCGCCTTTGCCCTGAGCGAACCGGAGGCCGGTTCCGATGTGGCCGCCATGGCCACCACGGCACGGCACGGACCAGATGGCACCGTGCGGCTGGACGGCACCAAGACCTGGATCAGCAACGGCGGCATCGCCGACTACTACTGTGTGTTCGCCAAGACCGAGCCCGCCGCCGGCACCCGTGGCATCACGGCCTTCATCGTCGATGCCGACAGCCCGGGCCTGGACAGTTCCGAGCATATCGCGGTGATGGCCCCCCATCCCCTGGCCACGCTGCGTTTCTCGAACTGCCGCATTCCGGCCGGTGCGCAGCTCGGCGCGCTCAACGGTGGCTTCAAGCTGGCGATGCAGACGCTGGACATCTTTCGCGCCTCGGTCGCCGGCGCCGCGCTGGGCATGGCGCGGCGGGCGCTGCACGAGGCCGTGGCCTACGTGCAAGTGCGCCCGATGTTCGGCCAGCGCCTGGCCGACTTCCAGCTGACGCAGGCCCGCCTGGGTGACATGGCCGCTCTGGTCGACGCCGCCGCTCTGCTGACCTACCGAGCGGCCTGGTTGCGCGACTGCGTGGGCACCGCCACGCCGGCGCAGGCGCAGGCCTATTCGGCCCAGGCCGCCATGGCCAAGATGGTCGCCACCGAAAACGCGCAGCGCGTGATCGACATGGCGCTGCAGATGCATGGCGGGCTGGGCGTGAAGGTGGGCACCAAGGTCGAGAGCCTGTACCGCGACATCCGCTCGCTGCGCATTTACGAAGGTGCCACCGAGGTGCAGCAGCTCATCATCGGCAAATCCGTGCTGAAAGGCTAGACCATGATTTCTTCCGCCCAGACCGACCGTTTTGTGCACGACCGTCTGCCAGCCGCGGCCGACATGCCGCTGCTGCGTTTCGACCTGTTGCCCGAATTGCAGTTTCCGCAGCAGCTCAATCTGGTGCAGGAACTGCTCGACCGGGCGGGCGACAAGGGGTTCGCCGAGCACCCGATGCTGCGCGCGCCGGGGCTCGTCCTCACGTATGCGCAGGCGGCGCAGCGTGTGAGCGCGATCCACCAGGTGCTGGTGCAGGATCTGGCGCTGGAGCCCGGCAGCCGGGTGCTGCTGCGCGGCGGCAATTCGATCGGTATGGCGCTGGTGTGGCTGGCCGTGGTGCGGGCCGGCATGGTGGCGGTGGCCACCATGCCGCTGCTGCGCGCCAGGGAGCTCGGCGACATCCTCGACAAGGCACAGCCCGCGCTGGCGCTGTGCGACGCGAAGTTGATCGACGAGTTGCAGCTGGCCCAGGCGCAACACGCCGGGCTGCGCCGCATCGTGGCGTTCAACACGCCCGATGCCAGCGCCACCACGTCCATGGAGGCGATGGCGGCGCGCAAGGGCGGGCATTTTGCTGCCTGCCCCACTGCGGCCACCGACATCGCGCTGCTGGCGTTCACCTCCGGCACCACCGGCAAACCCAAGGCGGCGGTGCACACCCACCGCGACGTTCTCGCCGCCTGCGAAACCTGGCCGCGCCACGTGCTGCGGGCCCGGCCCGACGACATTGTCATGGGCTCCCCGCCGCTGGCCTTCACCTTCGGGCTCGGGGGCATGCTGGTGTTTCCGATGTGGGCCGGCGCGTCGGTCTTCTTTCCCGACATTCCCTACACGCCGCAGGCAATGGCGCAGCTGATGTACGAGTCGGGCGCCACCATTTGCTACACCGCGCCCACGTTCTACCGGCAGATGGCGCCGTTCATGAAGGCGCTGCAGGCCGAGCGTGGTGCACCGCCCCTGCGCATCTGCGTGAGCGCTGGCGAGGCCTTGCCCGACGCCACACGCCAGCTCTGGAAAGAGGCCAGCGGCATCGAGATGCTCGACGGCATCGGGGCCACCGAGATGTTTCATATCTTCGTGTCCGCGGCCTCCGCCGACGTGCGCCGCGGTGCGATTGGCAAGGTGGTTCCCGGCTATGTCGCCAAAGTGGTCGACGACGAGGGCAGGGAAGTGCCGCCGGGGACCATTGGCAAACTCGCGGTGCAGGGCCCGACTGGGTGCAAGTACATGGACGACGCGCGCCAGGCCGGTTATGTCAAGCATGGCTGGAACCTTCCCGGCGATGCGTTCCTGCAGGATGCGGACGGTTATTTCTTCTACCAGGCCCGAACCGACGACATGATCATCACCGCCGGCTACAACGTCGGTGCGCCCGAGGTCGAGGATGCGTTGTTGCGCCATCCGGCGGTGGCTGAATGCGGCGTGATCGGCAAGCCGGACGAAGAGCGCGGCATGATCGTGAAAGCGTTTTGCGTACTCCGCAGCGGATTTGTCGGTGATGGCGCCCTGGTCCGGGTGCTGCAGGACCATGTCAAGGCCACGATCGCCCCCTACAAATACCCGCGCGAGATCGAGTTCGTGCAGTCACTGCCACGCACCGAGACCGGCAAGCTCCAACGTTACAGGCTGAAACAGGCATGAAATTCCTCCAGCCACCCGGATGGTTGCCCGCCAAGGGCTACGCGAACGGCGTCGCCGCGCGCGGAATGCAGGTTTTTGTCGGCGGACAGATCGGCTGGAACG
>JANOUM010000109.1:0-4069 GCA_031416855.1 Rhodoferax sp.
GCGGCGGCCAGTGCTTCTACGACCAGTACGTCAAGGCCAATCCGTACAAGCCCGAACAGGTCATCCTTGGCGGCGTCGACCCCTACCGCTCCGCCGACAGCGTGGCTACGGTCGTGAACATAGCGCCCTTCGGCGGCGGCCCCATCATCCATGGCTGGAAGGTCGACCCTTGTGGCGGTCTCCTTGTACAGCGCGGTGACAGTGCTGCGGTTCAAGCCGGTAAGCCCCGCAACGTCGACGATGCGGAGCTTGTCGCGGCCCATTAGTGTTGACAGGTTGCAGCGAATCACAAAATTATCATGGTTGGGGTGATGCGCAGAGTCGCAAAATGCTTGACAACGCGCAACCCCGCCATCTCCTTCTGAGATTACCCAGGGGGCATTTTTCTTCGACTTGCTTTGGTCTCTGTGATACTTCGGCAGCGACCGCTTTCGCGGTCTGACCAGGGCGTGGTCGGCGATGAGTCGAAAAAAATGGGCAAGAAATCAACACTTCGCAATGTTTACTGGATTCGACACAAAAACCTCCATTTTAGAAAAGTGTCGTGTTAAAAAAGTAAATTAAATCAATGAGTTACACGCACAAAATTTCTGTCGCCCCGATGATGGACTGGACCGACCGCCACTGCCGCTACTTTCACCGCCTGCTGACCCGCAATACGCTGCTCTACACCGAGATGGTCACCACCGGCGCCCTGGTGCATGGCGACGTTCCGCGGCATCTGCGTTTCAACGCCGAAGAGCACCCCGTGGCACTACAGCTCGGTGGCAGCGAACCGGCCGATCTGGCCCACTGCGCGCGGCTGGGCGAGCAGTGGGGGTACAACGAGATCAACCTGAACTGTGGTTGCCCGTCGGAGCGGGTGCAGCGGGGTGCTTTCGGCGCCTGCCTGATGGCCGAACCCGCGCTGGTGGCGGACGGCATCAAGGCGATGCGCGATGTGGTGTCGCTGCCGGTCACGGTCAAGCACCGCATCGGCATCGACCGGGGAGAAGACTACGGCTTCGTGCGGGATTTTGTCGGCCGGGTCAGCGAGGCCGGTTGCAGCGTGTTCATCGTGCATGCGCGCAATGCCTGGCTCAAGGGCCTTTCGCCGAAAGAAAACCGCATGGTGCCGCCGCTGCGTTATGCGACTGTGCACCGGCTCAAGGCCGAGTTCCCGCAGCTGACGATCGTCATCAACGGCGGTATCACCACCACCGGGCAGGTGCAGGAACAGCTGCGCTATGTCGATGGGGTGATGCTGGGGCGCGAGGTGTACCACAACCCGTGGTGGCTCGCCTCGTGCGACGCGGAGTTCTGGGGTGCGGCGCCCTGCGCCGCCAGCCGGGAGGACGTCGAACGCCGGATGTGCGACTACATGGTCCGCGAAGCCGCACAACACGGCACGCCCTGGAGCACCATCGCGCGCCACATGCTGGGCCTGCGCCACGGCCTGCCGGGCGCACGTTTGTGGCGGCAGGTCTGGAGCGACCACCGCCTGCGCGACCTGCCACCCCATGCCGTGATGGAGAAGGCACACGCCTGGTCTGCATCGCGTGCCGACCTGGCGCACTCCGTTGCCGGCGCCGATGTCTGACGCGGCATGGCGCGAACAGAAGTTCGCCCGCGCACTGGTGTGGGTGGTGCCCGCGTTGTGGAGCGTGAACTACATCATCGCGCGCATGGCCCCGGGCGTGATTGGCCCGCACCTGCTGGCCCTGGGTCGATGGACGATTGCCGCCGTCGTGCTGGTCGTTCTGGCGCGGTCCGAGTTGTGGCAACAACGCGCCCAGTTGGCACGTGACTGGTGGCAATATCTGGTGCTGGGGACCCTGGGCATGCTGATCTGTGGTGCTTGGGTGTACCAGAGCGCCCGGACCACCAGCGCCACCAATGTGGCGCTGATCTATGCGGCAGCGCCGGTCTTGATCGCCGTCGGCGCGTCCTTGTGGCTGCATGAGGGCATGGCGCTGCGCCAGAAGCTTGGCGTGCTGCTGGCGCTTGCCGGCGTGATGCAGGTCGTCGTGAAAGGGCACTGGGCCAGCCTGGCGCAACTGCATTTTGTGCCGGGCGATTTGTGGATGGTCGCAGCGACGGTGTCCTGGGCCGCTTTCGCCTTGCTGCAGAAGGTCTGGCCCTGCAGCCTGAGTGCCACCGCGCGTCTGGCGGCGATCTGCATCGGTGGTGTGCTCACCCTGTTGCCGTTCGCCGCCTGGGAGCTGACGCAACCGGGCCTGACCGTCTGGGGCCGCCGCGCGTTGGTGCTGGTGGTGGTCGCGGCATTGGTGCCGGGTCTGGGCGCCTACTGGATCTATGGCTGGGCCCAGCGGGTGCTGGGGGCAAGCCGCGTGGCCGTGGCCTTGTATCTCGGGCCGCTGTATGGCGGCCTGGCCGCCTGGGCCATCCTGGGTGAGGCCCCGGGCTGGCACCACCTGGGCGGTGCGGCGCTGATCCTGCCGGGGGTATTTCTTGTGACGTCGGGTGGCCGCCTCGCGCCGGCGGTCAGGCCGCCGCCTCCAGGCCGTTCCTGAAGTGCTCCTGCATGCGGGCGGTGGCCGCCGCTGCGTCGCGTTGCGCCAGCGCCACCATGACCAGCCGATGCTCTGCCAGCGACTCCTCGATGCGCCCCGACTTGAGCAGGGAGTTGTGCCGGTTGAGCTTCATCACCTTGCGCAGGTCGGCCACCATCTGGCGCGACCAGCGGTTGTTGGCGATGTCGAGCAGGCGCAGGTGGAACTGTTCATTGATCCGGAAGAACTGCTCCCGGTCCTGCTGGCCCGGTGCTGCGGCGGCCTCCAGCTGCGCGTGCAGCGCCTGCAGTTCGTTCAGCTGGGTGTCTGTCGCACGGGTTGCGACGACCCCTGCCGCATCGGACTCCAGCAGGCCGAGCAGGTGGTAGACCTCGACCAGATCCTGCTCGGATACTTCCGTCACATAGGCGCCACGGCGCACCTTCATGGTCACCAGGCCTTCGGCGGCCAGCACCTTGAGCGCTTCGCGCAGCGGTGTGCGGCTGATGCCGTAAGCCTCGGCGATCTTCAGTTCGTCGATCCAGCTGCCCGGGGTCAATTCGCGGCTGAAGATGCGCTGGCGCAAGGATTCGGCCACCTCTTCGTAAAGGGCGCGCGGGGCAAGTGGGAGGGCGGTCATGAAAATGGGCGTCGGCCGGAAGATGGCCGGGATTGTAAGTTGCGACCAAGATTCTGAATCATTAATTATGAATGACGTAAACTTGCCAGCCTGCAAGACGTAGACTGACAGCACCGACCGGAACCGCGCCATGAGCCAAGAGCACGCCAAGCCCCCACACGATGCCCCCCCTTCCACGATCCAGTTCAGCCACGGCGACCTGCCGGCCTGGCAGCGTGCCGCGGAAAAATCCGCCCCGGGCGGCAAACTCGACGCGCTCGTCTGGCACACGCCCGATGGAATCGCGGTCAAGCCGCTGTACACGGCGCTCGACACGCAGGATCTGCCGCACACCCACACGCTGCCCGGGTTCGAGCCCTACCTGCGCGGCCCGCAGGCGACGATGTATGCGGTGCGCCCCTGGACGATTCGCCAATATGCGGGGTTCTCCACCGCCGAGGAGTCGAATGCGTTCTACCGCAAGGCGCTGGCCGCAGGCGGGCAGGGCGTGTCGGTGGCTTTCGACCTCGCCACGCACCGTGGTTACGATTCGGACCATCCCCGCGTGACCGGCGACGTCGGCAAGGCCGGCGTGGCGATCGACAGCGTGGAAGACATGAAAATCCTGTTTGACCAGATCCCGCTGGACACGGTGAGTGTGTCCATGACCATGAACGGCGCGGTGCTGCCGGTGCTGGCAGGTTATGTAGTGGCGGCGGAAGAGCAGGGCGTGGCCCAGGACAAGCTCAGTGGAACGATCCAGAACGACATCCTCAAGGAGTTCATGGTTCGCAACACCTACATTTATCCGCCGGCGCCGTCGATGCGCATCATCGGCGACATCATCGAATACACCGCGGGCCACATGCCGAAGTTCAATTCGATCAGCATCTCGGGCTACCACATGCAGGAAGCCGGTGCCAACCAGGCGCTGGAACTGGCGTTTACGCTGGCTGAT
>JANOUM010000110.1:0-4535 GCA_031416855.1 Rhodoferax sp.
CCGCGGGTACCTCGCCTTGCCACGCAGGGCCGGCCAGCAGGTAGCGGCCTCCGCCAGTGCCGCTCAGGCGGGTGCCGGGCGATGCGAACACGTTGGTCCAGGCGTCCATGAAGGGCATGACCTCGTAGCGCTGCGCGTTGGCCGCCATCTCGAACACCCACGGCCCCTGCGCCATGTCGAGGAAGGCGGTGGTGTAGAGCGTGTCCACATTCGGTCGCACCACGTCCCGGAATTGCGCGTCCGGGAACTGGCGCACCCGGCGCAACTGGTTCTGCGGGCCGATCCCGAGCGCGGCATGGGCACGGGTGACGTCCATGACCACCAGCGGAAAGCCGAAGATATAGCCCTCTGCGCCGAGCACGATGTGTTCGGCCTTGTTGTAGAGCAGCGTGCCCAGCGTCAGCACGACGAGCAGGGCTGCAACGGCGCTGCGTTGCAGGCGGGTCAGTCGGCGTTGCGCCGAAGCGGGGCGGGTGGTCATGGGTTTCCTTCGGGCGACCCGGCGTGGTCATGGTCCGGGCGCGTCGAGGATGGTCCTGAATCCGAGGTGGCTGGTGGCCAGGTCTTCCTCCTGCGGCTGGCGCGCGCCCGAGCGGTAGCGCATGCAGTAGTTGGGTGCACACAGGAAGGAGCCGCCCTTGATCACCCGTTGCGCCGAAGGCCCGGGCCGCTTGAACGGCGCCGGGTCGGTGTCGGGTGGGCTTGCGGCTGCGTGGTCTGGCGTCCAGCGGTCGGCCGTTAGCTCCCACACATTGCCGATCATGTCGAACAGGCCCAACCCGTTGGGGGCGTAACAGCCCACAGGCGCCAGCCCGACGAAACCGTCTTCTGCCGAGTTGGCGACCGGGAACAGGCCCTGCCAGGTGTTTGCGGCAGCCGGCTGTTGGTGCGTGCTTGGGGCGCCGGGTCGGGCACCACGGGCCGCCCATTCCCATTGGGCCTCGCCCGGGAGGGTGGCGCCCTTCCACCTGGCATAGGCCTGCGCGTCGGCATGGGTCACGGCCACCACCGGGAAGGCGCCCCGGCCGACGATGGTGGTGCCCGGGCCGCCGGGCTGGCGCCACTGCGTCCCGGCAACGTAGCGCCACCATTGCGTGAGTTCACCCTTGCCGCTCACTGCATTGGGCATCGTGAACACCACCGCGCCGGGTTGGCGCATGTCGGGCGGCAACTCCGGATGCTGCGCCGCGTCGACCGGACGCTCGGCGACGGTGACGTATCCGGTGGCCTGCACGAACTGCGCGAACTGGTCGTTGGTGACTTCGGTGCGGTCCATCCAGAAGCCCGTGACGCGGATTTTTCGCAGCGGTTGCTCTTCCGGGTAGACGGTGTCGCCAAAGTCGAGTTCCCCACCCGGGACCCAGACCATGCCGGTGTGCCTTATGGCCGCGTCGGGTGGCGGCAGCGGGCAGTGCAGTCGCTCGGCACGCGCCAGCCGAGCGGCCGTGCGGCCCTGCGCGCCCCACATCCACCATGCCGCGGCCAGCAAGGCCACGACGCCCAGCGCAACCGCCAGATGCCATCCGGTGCGGACGCCAGGGCGCGCCATCAGGGCCCTGTGGCGTCGTGCGGCCCCTGGGGCGACCCGTTCGGAGCCGGGCCCCAGACTTCCAGGTGCTGGCGGCGCTCCACGCGGCGCAGGGTCTTCATGTCCAGCAGCGGCGCAAGAGCTGCAGCGGTGAACCATGCGCGCACCCGGGCCTGTTCAGCCGCGCTCATCACGTCGCAGGCATCCTGCAGGCGCTGCAACAGGTACAGGCGGTAGGGCATGACCATGGAGCGGATGGGTGTGCCGCGCCACAGGAAATCGGCCATGCCGATGGTGCGTGCACCGGGTTTCTCCAGGCCATTGTGGCCGGCGGCGATCTGTGGCCGCTGCGTCAGCCACCGATTGGTGTAGTCCACGTGGGCCTGCAGTTCCGGCAGGTAATCATCGGCCACGAAACGCATCAAGTGCAGCAGGCTCGCAGGCACCGCGTCATGGTCGAACAGGGCACCGTGGGTACCGGCGTATTCGCCGGCGCCACGCTCCGGCGCGTTCATGCGCTCGACCCAGCGCCACACGCGCGGCGCGCGTCGTTTCATCAGCAGCGCGGGGTAGGGGTCGCGCCCGAGGTGCGCGTACAGCGGTGCGATCAGGCCGTAGTCGCCAATGGTCGGTTGGCCACCCAGCAGGTAGGGGGCGTGTGCCAGGTGGTCGTCCAACCGCACCAGGAAATCGAGGTAGGCGGCCTCCACCAGGGGCGCGGTGTCGGCCGTGACGCCAAAAGCGCTGGTGGCCTTGCGCATGGCGCCGCTGGAGCGGGCGAACACGGCGGCCCTTTCTTCGCCCGAACTGCCCGGCGGCGCGAGGCCGGCGCAGAAGTCGTCGCTCAGAAACGAGAGGTTGGTGTCGTCGAAATTCCAGCGGTAATGCATGGCCGGGCGCAACAGGCCCTCACCGCCGAACAGCTCGAACAGGCGTGCTACCGCGAGATGCACGGGTGTCGACGGGTAGGCCGACAGCCGGGCCAGCCCGCGCGCCTCGAAGTGGTCGATGATGTCGGCGCTGTCCTGTATGAATTCGCCCTCCGGCGTCTGCAGCACCGGGATGATCCAGCGGCGCACGGCGGGCACCACCTCGGCGCGAAAACGCGGGTCGCCGGCACTGCGTTCCTCGAAATCGATGTGCTGCTTGCGCAGGTAGGAGCGCACCTTGCCGGTGTACAGCGAACCTGGCGTGCCATAGAGGGCGTAGCTTTGCATGGTGTGTCGCGGGCGGCCGGGCAGTGGACGCCGGGTCAGTTGTACCAGTAGGTGTATTCGTCCTGTGGCGTTTGTTTCTGGTCCAGCGTCTTGTCGATGGCCACCGGCATTTCGATGAATGACGGCCACAGGGCGGGCGGCATGCCGGCATGGTGGGCCACCAGCCGCGCCTTGAGTTCGGCCAGCTTCTGCGGTTCGGTCGCCGCCAGGTTGTTCTTTTCGGTCGGGTCGTTGGTCAGGTTGAACAGCCAGTCCTTTTTCGGTTTCTCGGAGGCGATCAGTTTCCAGCCGCCCGCCTGCATGGTGCGCAACGGCCCATCGCGCCAAAACAGGGCGCGCGCCGGTTGGGGTGCACCATCCTTGGCCAGGTAGGGCAGCAGGTTGACGCCGTCGATGACGCGGTCGGCCGGCAATGTGCCACCGGCGGCAGCCACCACGGTGGGCAGGATGTCGATGTTCGACACCGGTGCCTTGTACTGCAGCCCGGCGGGGATGTGCCGCGGCCACTTGGCCACGTAGGGCACACGCACACCGCCTTCGAACTGTGTCAGCTTCCAGCCGCGGTAGGGCTTGTTCACCTCAGGCAGGCCGATGTAGCCAGGGGCCCCGTTGTCGCTGGTGAAGACCACGATGGTGTTCTCGTCCAGACTTTCGTCGCGCAGCGTCTTGAGCACCCGGGCCACGCTGCGGTCGACCGAACGCACCATGGCCGCATAGACGCGCCGCCGGTGGTCGGGGATGTTGGGCAGTGCGTCGTAGTCGTCCTTGCTGGCCTGCAGCGGCGTGTGCACGCCCCAATGCGCCAGGAACAGGAAGAAGGGGCGATTGCGGTTTAGCTTGATGGCCGCCACCGCCTCGTCGGTGAAATAGTCGGTCAGGTACTTGTTGGGTTCGAACCACTTGCCGCCGTTGTAGCTCACGCCAAAACGCATGTTGGGCCACAGGAACTTGTCGATCGGGTCGAAATCCTGCTTGGAGTTGACCACCCGCGGGTCGTTCGGCGGCAGGTACAGGCCACTCTCCATGAAGATGCTCTCGTCGAAACCCTGGTTGTTGGGCCGCATTTCCGGTGTGCTGCCGAGGTGCCATTTGCCGATGTGGATGGTGTGGTAACCACGCGCCTTGAGCAGCTCGGCCACGGTCTGTTCGGAGGGCGGCATGCCCAGGTCGTTGAAGTCCTTGGCCTGGCTGGCCTTCTGCTGGTCGACGATCACCGGGTAGAGACGGCTCGGGTCAGCGTACAGCGTGCCCGCCACGCGGCCCATGGCCCCTGGCGTGGGGGTGAACTCGACACCGAAGCGCCACGGGTAGCGCCCGGTCATGAGCGCCGCGCGCGACACGGTGCACACGGCGGCGCCGGCATACCCGTTGACGAACTGCACGCCGTCGCGGGCAATCGAGTCGATGGCGGGGGTTGGGGCGCCCTGTGCCCCATACCCGCCGCCGTTCATCGTGACATCGTTGAAGCCCATGTCGTCGGCCATGATGACGATGATGTTGGGTGGCCGTTGCGCGACCGGCTTGTCGGCGCTCGCCGGGCCGGGTATCCAGGGTGCCGGTCGGTAGTCGCCGCGCGGATGCCAGATGTCGGTGTACCAGCCGAGCGAGTATTGGAGGATGTGCAGTCGGTTCAGGTAGACCGTGGCGAGCACGGCGGCCAGCACCACGGCCGATATCAGAAGCGTCTTGCGCAGTTTCATGGGTACGCCGAGGGGGTCACGCCGAGGGGGTCAGGTCTTGCCTTTTGCCCCTTTCGGTGGTGAATTCGTCGTTCTCCAACAGGGCAAAAG
>JANOUM010000111.1:0-6645 GCA_031416855.1 Rhodoferax sp.
TCGAATAACCGTTGGAGTTCAGAAAGATTTTCTCCTGCAGGCTGGCGAGCTCCAGCAGTTCCGTCTGGGCTTCGATGCGCGCGGCCCGGATGATGTAGCTGCGGTAACTCGGCAGCGCCACCGCCGCCAGCAACCCGACGATGGCAACCACGATCATCAGTTCGATCAAGGTGAAAGCTCTTTGTCTGGATCGATTCACAGGCACCCCCCTGGTTGTTGGACCGCCACCGCGCCCCGTCTTGTTGCGCCTCCGGCTTTGGCGCTGGCGCTGGCTGTGTCGCTCATGGTGCCACAAGTTCCCGCCACGAGATACGCCCGACGCGCGCCTGCAGGCCGCGTTCGTCGCCCCCGGAGCGCAGGGAACCGGCCGCACTGGCGATGTTTTGCGTGCTCACATTGCCATCCTTGTCGGTCGTCACGATGCTCACCGAACCGTCGTTGCTGGCCGTCCTGACGATGCGGGCGGTGGTGTTGTCGGCATACAGGATGATGGTGGTGGTCACCTGCCCCGTGACCGTGGTGGTCACCGAGGTGATGCTGCCATCCGCAGTCACGCCGCCGACCCCGCCCACGCCCAGGTCGCCGAGTTTCGGGTCGGTCGAGCCGGGCGCCTTGGCGCTGGCAATCCTGGTCGCAGTGTCCGGCCCTGGTGCCTTGGTCCAGCCGGCGGTGGAATAACACTTGCCATTGGGGTGGTGCCAGAAGGTGGTGTATTCGGCCAACACATGGGTGCTGTACAGAGCCGACTTCACGCGCCAGCCGTATTCGGGCCGGCCCGGCACGCTCTGCTCGATAGCCGAGTTGGGTGTGTTGGCGCGGATGATCTGGATCACCAGCGCGCCGTTGTGCCGCACGCCAGTGGCGGTGTCGGGCGTGGTCGCGCCCGAATACCCGTTGGTGCCCGGGCCGTCGGTCCCATTCGCGGGTGGAATGATGGGCTGGTACATGTTGCCGTCGGTGGCGCCGGCGGCCCGGTTGACACAACCGGTCACGGTCGGGTGCACTCCGGCCCGCACGTCGCCGTTGCCCCACCAGTTCTTGTTGGTCAGGGCGTCCACCGGCAGGTTCATGACCAGGCAGCCGATGGGTTTGGGTTGCGCCAGTTTCTCGGCTGTGGTCACGGCCGGGCCGGGCCAGACCGCCGCCGGGTTGCGCTGGTAGGTCTGCAGGTCGGCCAGGCTGAGGGTCGCCGAGGTGGTGTAGTCCTTGAGCCTGATGTAGCCGAAGTCGACGTTGAACAGGTAACCCGGGTTGCCGATATTGAGTTTTGCCGCCGGGTTCAGGTACTGGTTTTGCACAATCACCTTGAACCCCAGGGACAGCGACGGAATGGCCTGCGCGAGGTTCATCGTCGTGCTGCTTGCGTTGAGCATGTCTACACCGGTCACGTCGTAGGTGTCGTCGTACTGGTGAAAATGCTTGAATGCCCTGCAAAGGCTGGTGCAGCTGTCGCCCACAGTGCCCGGGTTGGAGCCGGAGCTGTCAAAGGCCGTCACCGTCACGGCCGGTGTCAGGTTGGTCCAGCCCGTGGCGGGGGTAGGGGCCACCAGGTCGTTGGTGCCGCCGGTCAGCGCGGTGTTCGTGAAGCCGGGCAATGCGCCGTCGGTGCTCATGGTGACGGTGATCGGGCCGTTGTAGACCAAGCCGGTGTTCTTCGCTGTGATCCTGATCGAGTGGTCATCCGGCGAGTTGCGCGTGATGGTGTAATTCGCCGACGACATGCCGACCAGCGAATCATCGAGGTCTATGGCCTTGACGTTGCCCGGGGCGCCCGAGAACAGGGTCTCGCCTTTGGCAACGATGGTCAGCGCGGTGACGTTCTTGCGGGTGTTGCCACTGGCAAAGGTAAAGGTCACCGTGCCGCTGGCCTTGACGCCCGGCGTGCCGGCGGAGGCGGCGATTTGCGGCGTTTGGGCACTGCCGGCCCCGACCGTGATGGCCTGACCATTGAACTCCGCGCCGAGCGGCGCCTTGAGGGTGATGACGTTGCCGACCACGGTGGCGCTGAAACCGTTCGTGATCCGGCTGACGATGGTGGCAGCATTGGTGCTGGGCGCCGTGCCGTTGGGCAGGTCGACCACGGTCAGCGCCGGCACGATGGTCGTGGCGCCCACCGTGATCGCTCCCAGCGTTGCCGGCACACCGGACACCTGGCCGGTGTTGCCCACGGTGATGGTGGCCACGGCCTGCCCGCCGCCGCTGATGGAGCCGAAATAGATGTCCTGGTCGAAGTGGCCACCACTCACACCGGTGCCGGCGGCCAGCACTACCGGCACGATCGTGATGTCCGGGTTCTGGTTGAACAGGGTGTTGTTGAGTGTGCTCAATTGCACCAGGATCGGTTGCGACAACACACCAATGGCGACAAACTTGCCCACCGGAACGCCGTCAGTGGTGCTCACCACCACAGGCGGCGTGGACGCATCCTTGACGCGGTCGTCATTGTCTATCACATGGTTGCCGCTGAGATCCAGGAACGGCAGGTTCTTGGTGCCGCCACTCAGGTAATCGAGTTCCATCAGCCAGTTCTCGCCCTTCACGACCGTGGTCTGCACGGTGTTGGCTGCGTTCGGGTTGTGCATGGTGAAGTAGAAGCGGCCGTTTTCGATGAAGCTGCCGTCACCCACGACCTTATGGCCGATGGGCAAGGGCACCCGCCAACCCTTGTGGTGCGCGATGCCACTCACGAAAGGGGTGTAGTCGGGCGCATTCGCGGTCACGGTAAACACGCGGTTGGCACACGGCGTGTCGGCAGCAGACACACCCGGCGTGTAGCAGCGTTCGGTCAGGGTCTGCGCCACCAGGTCGGTGTTGGTCCCCGGGGCGCCGTCCCAGACGCCGTAGGCGGCAAACGTAGTGGTGGTGTCGGTCGCGTCGCCCGGCTTCAACATGACGCCGGTGGCGAAATTGACCATATAGCCCCCGCTCGGGTGCAACGCCACGCCGGGTGTCATGGTGATCGGCTGCGCCGGCGAGGTGGTCAGCAACACATTGGCGCTCGGGGTGCCGGTCAGGATGAACTTCCACATCGTGCCGTTCAGGTCACCGGCGTAGACGGTGTCGACGTTGCCGTCCCCATTGCTGTCGATCAAAGAGGGTGTCCACAAGCCGTTTGGACTGGCGGCGGTGCCGGTAGTGCCGGCCTTGATCGCTGCCACCAGCGCGCCAGTATTGGCGTTGATGACGTACAGGTAGGCCTGGAAATCGCCGCCGTCGTTGTAGCCGTTGCCAACCACCACAACGTCGGTGCTGGTGCCCGCCACCAGCATCCTGGCGATGCTCGGGTTGGCATAGGTGTAACCCAGGTTGGCATAAGCGGCGTTGGCCGCGTTGTTGATCGTGGTGGGCGTGATTTCCCACAGGATGTTGGCGGCGGCAGCAGCTTCGTCGGTCGGCGTGAGGCGCGCGCGACCGGTGATGTCGAGCGCGTACAACCCCTTGCCCCCGGCGCCCAGGGCACCGACCAGCACGCGCTTGGAGCCGGTCAGGATGGTGGCCACGTTGATCGCGCCGTCGACGTAGTAGTCGGGTACGTAGGGGGTGACGCTCAGGTTTTTCATTTTCGGAATCAGCATCGAGGGCACGTAGGCCCAGCGCTCCCGGCCGGTGCGCACGTCGAAGGCGTGCAACATGCCGTCGTTGGCGCCGACGAAGACGGTCGGCCTGGTGTCGGCCTCCACCACGCCGGGGTTGAAGCCGTCGCTCACGTAATACGGCCGCGAATGGATGATGCCACCGAGCGCCGAATCACGCTGGCGCAGCGTGCCACCCTGCTGTACTTCACCGCTGCGCACGCCGCGCAGGTAGTCCAGGATCGGGCTGGAGCCAAGGTTGCTCTGCTGCGTGGCTGACAGGCTGTTCAGACGAAGGGTATCTTGGTACCGTCGGTGTGCAGGGTGACGATGCGCCGGTCGCTGCCTTGCTGGTCGATCTGGTGCGCGGCGCCGGTACCCTCCCAGGGCAGCGTCGCCCGGTCGATGTCGCCTTCGCTGTTGACGACATAGGCGATCAGGTCGCCACCCCAGAACTCACGCTCGTATTGGCCGCGAAACAGGATCTCCTGGCCCGATTTGAGGCTGAAATTGGTCAACTCGTCTTGCGCCACGAAGCCGACCGGCTGGTTGGCCGGCGTGAACGCGGTTATGGCCATGGCAAACCGGATGGCCGCCACCAGTGCGATCAACAACACGGCGGCGGCGACCCAGGCTGGTTTGATCGATGACTTGAACATGGCTCGGCTCCTCAGGGACAGTTCAGAATGCTGTAATAGGACTGGACAAACTTGGTCGCCCCGCGTGAACTCTGGCCGCGGGCGGTGATCAGGAAAGTATTGACCTTGTTGCAGGTGGTGGAAGCACGCCCGCCGACGACCTGGCTGGAGCCCTGCAGGCGGTTGTTCAGCGACATCAGTTCGATGAAATAACGCTGCGAGTTGTTGTTGCCAACGGCCAGCGAATTGGTGTCGGCCCAGGTCATCGACAAGGGGCTGTTGGCAGGTGCCGTCAGGCCGGCCAGGCGCCCTGTCGGCAGCAGGTGCGGGGTCGACCCGGACGCGTACGCGGTGAAACCGGCGTTGGTGTAATTGGTGCCGGTGGAGAGCCAGTTCTCGGCCATGGTCGTCGCGGTTTCCGCGTTGTTCATGGCGGCGTCTTCAAACTGCAGGTTGCCGGCCAACTTGAACTGGGTGTTGGAAGTGCTGACGGCCGTGATGCCGATCATCATGATCAGCACCAGGATCAGCAGCGCGATGACCAGCGTGGCACCACGCTGGCGGGCAAGGGGCAGGCGGGCGGAGAAGCGGTGCATGGTGGTCACCCTCAGTTGCGCAGTTGAACCACGGTGGTGAACAACTGCCGGCGGAAACCATCACCGGCCGTGAAGGGCCGGTCACCCATCGGGTAAGTGGTGGAGTTGACATAACCCGGCTCGGCCGTGGCGTTGCGCGCCAGCAACCAGATGCGCACCGAATTCACCTGCTCCCAGTCGGTGGCGGCGGTGGCGGTGGCGGCGCCGGCCAGCGCGTCGAGGTATTGTGTTGTCGGTGCCGTGGTGAGCTGGCCGTATTGCACCTGCATGCGCTCGATGCCACTGGCAACCAGTTCTCGCGCCATGGTTCCATCGGCCAGCAACGCAACCCGGTACAACGCAGGCACCAGCGGGGTCTCGGTGGCAGACACGGTGAACGGGCTGATGTAGTACACAAAGGACTGCAGCGCGAAACTCGCCAGCGGTATCGGCGGACCGCCAAAGGTGGGGGCGGTCGTACCCTGGAAGGCCTGCCCCTGCTCGTAGGCGGAGTGGAAATAAACGGTGTTCGCCACCAGGGTGGTGGTCGGGATCACCGCCAGGCGGCGCACCACCATGATGTCATTGCCAGTGGCGTAATTGGCCACCGGAATGCAGTTGGCGGTAAACGGGTTGGCGTTATTGGCACCCCACACGCCCTGTCGGATGTTGGTCACGAAGCTGCCGGCAGCGCCGCCATCCCGGCATTCGTTGGTAACCGCCACGGCGCTCGGCGCGTTCGGCTCGGCCCAGGTGTAGCCGCGAAAGCCAGCCTCGCGCAACTCCTGTTTCATCGAGTTGAGCGCATAACGCCCGTTGGTCATCAGCTCCGCGGTGCGGTCGTTGGTGCGCGAATTGCCGGAGTTGGCGGCCAACACGCCTACCAGGCCGGCCAGGATGCCCAGGCCGACGGTGATGGAGATCATCATCTCGATCAGCGTGAAGCCGCCGCCGCGGCGGGCTGGACGCCGGTTGCGGCCAGGGGCCGGTCTGCGCAATTCGGTGGTGGTGATCATGGCGTCAATTGGAGAAGACAGTGCGGGTCGCGGTGTAGAAAAACCGCTCACCAGTGCCGGAGACATCACTTCCGGTCTGAACCGTGGAATCGAAGGCGGCATTGGTGACGTCGTTGCGGCGGTCGACCCAGCCGATCGTGATGGTGTAGGTACTGGGGTTGCCGGACCCGGTTTGGGCCACCGCCCAGGACGCCCGCGGCAAGCTGGCGGCAACCAGCCGCTCCCACTGCGAGAGGTCGTACGCGGCAAGTTCAGCCGGCGTTACGCACTGCCGGTTCGAACAGGTGTTGTCGGCCGTGTTGGCCGTGCTCGACAAGGCCATCACGTAGTTGCCTGCCACCGCGCAAGGCTTGTTGGCCTCGATGCGTTCCGCCAGGTCGGCGGCCATGAAGACCGCTTGGGTGCGAAACTGGCCACCCTGATTCAGACGCATCGAAAAGGCCTGCAGGCCGGCGGTGCCCAGAAGCGCCAGCGAGATGATCAGCAAGGTGACGAGGACCTCGATCATCGAGAACCCGCCCTGGGTTTTGCAGGCCGGAGGTCGGTTCAGACGCGTAAGGTTCATGGGCACACCTGCTGTGGTGTTGGCTTGGAGATATTGCCGGTGCCGGCAACGCAGATCTGGCGAAAAACCACCCCGGACCAGCTTCCGGAAACGGTCAACGTGGCGGCCGAGCCGCCGCTGTTGGCGCTGAAGCGAACAGGTTCGGTTGCTGTGGATGCGCCGGTCTTGGCCATGCTCAAGGCCGCGTGCAGCGGCGGACGGATCACCACCGGGTTCGGGTTGGCGGCGCTGCCGGCGGCACACTGGTTGGCCACCGCGCCTTCGACACATACCACCCAG
>JANOUM010000112.1:0-3681 GCA_031416855.1 Rhodoferax sp.
TTTGTGCCTGGCCTGATGGCGGGTCGTGTGGTGCTTGTCACCGGAGGCGGCTCCGGTATCGGGCGCTGCACGGCTCACGAGCTGGCGGCCCTCGGTGCCCACGTGGTGCTGATCGGGCGCAAGCCCGAGAAGTTGCAGGCGGTGCTGGCCGAGATCACGCAGGACGGCGGCAGCGCCAGTGCCCAGGTCTGCGACATCCGCCAGGAAGACGGGGTCAAGCAGGTCGTTGCGGCAGTGGTGCAGGCGCACGGTCGCATCGACGGACTGGTCAACAATGCCGGTGGCCAGTACATCGCACCGCTCGCAGCCATCACCGCCAAGGGCTGGCAGGCGGTGATCGACACCAACCTGACCGGCGGCTTCCTGATGGCGCGCGAGTGTTATTTGCAGGCCATGCAGCATGCGGGGGGCGCCATCGTGAATATCGTGGCCGACATGTGGGGTTCGATGCCGGGAATGGCTCACAGCGGCGCGGCGCGTGCCGGCATGGTGAGTTTCACCGAGACCGCGGCGCTGGAATGGGCCCGCAGCGGGGTGCGGGTGAACGCTGTGGCCCCGGGCTACATCGCGTCCAGCGGCATGGACCACTACCCGCCTGAACAGGGCCCGCGCCTGCGCGCCATGGCTGCCACCGTGCCGCTGGGGCGTTTCGGCAACGAGGCCGAGACCTCGGCCGGCATCGTGTTCCTGCTCAGTCCCGCGGCCTCTTTCATCAGCGGCAGCACGCTGCGCATCGATGGCGCGCGGCCCCAGGCGCGTCTGGGCTGGGATTCGAAACACGCCGATGCGTCGGTGGCGGAACGCCTGGCCGTCAAGCCCTTCGACGGTTTCCATCGCGCAATCACACCGAAAGTTTTTTCTGTCTGAGACCCGGGGCATCCTTCCATGCAATACACCCACGAACACCTGGAAATCCAGAACACGCTCAAGCGCTTCATCGACGCCGAGATCAACCCGCATGTCGATGCATGGGAGGAGGCCGAGATGTTCCCGGCCCACGAAGTATTCAAGGGGCTGGGCAAGCTGGGCCTGCTGGGCCTGACCAAGCCCGAGGCATACGGCGGCTCGGGGCTCGATTACTCGTACGCCATGGCCATGGCCGAGGGCCTCGGCCACATCCATTGCGGCGGCATTCCGATGGCGATCGGTGTGCAGACCGACATGTGCACCCCGGCGCTGGCGCGATTTGGCAGCGACGAACTCAAGCGCGAATTCCTCGCCCCTGCGATCACTGGCGACATGGTGGGCTGCATCGGCGTAAGCGAGCCCGGCGCCGGCAGCGACGTGGCATCGATCAAGAGCTACGCCCGCAAGGACGGCGACGACTACATCATCTCCGGCCAGAAGATGTGGATCACCAACAGCCTGCAGGCCGACTGGATGTGCATGCTGGTCAACACCGGCGACGGCCCGCAGCACAAGAACAAGAGCCTGGTGATGGTGCCGATGGACAGCAAGGGCGTCGAGCGCGCGAAGAAAATCCGCAAGATCGGCATGAACTCCAGCGACACCGGGCTGATCTATTTCGACGAGGTGCGGGTGCCGCAGCGCAACCGCATCGGAGTCGAGGGCCAGGGCTTCATGTACCAGATGATGCAGTTCCAGGAGGAGCGCCTGTGGGCGGCGGCCAGTGCCATCCAGGGGCTCAGCACCTGCATCGACCTGACCATCGAGTGGGCGCAGGAACGCAAGCTGTTCGGCTCGACGCTGGCCGACCAGCAGTGGGTGCAGTTCAAGCTGGCCGAGATGAAGACCGAGGTGGAGTGCCTGCGCGCGCTCACCTACCGGGCCTGCGAGCTGTACATTCAGGGCCAGGATGTGACCGAGCTGGCGTCGATGTGCAAGCTCAAGGCCGGTCGGCTCAACCGCATCGTTCCCGATGGCTGTCTGCAGTTCTGGGGCGGCATGGGCTTCACCTGGGAGAACCGTGTCTCGCGCAAATACCGCGATGGCCGTCTGGCCTCGATCGGTGGTGGCGCCGACGAAGTCATGCTGGGCATCCTGGCCAAGACGATGGGTATCGCCAAACGGCCGCCCAAGGCCTGAGCAAGCACGCACCGCACATTGAACTGGAGCACCTGTTGAACCACCAAGACCCTACCGCCATCTTCCACAAGGAAGAGAGCACCGAGCTTGACGCCATGGCTTACCTGGTGACGCGTTTCGCCACCCGCGAAATCGCGCCGCATGTGCAGGAATGGGACCAGGCGGGCGAGTTTCCGCGCAGCCTGTACACGCGTGCGGCCCAGTTGGGCCTGCTCGGCCTGGGCTACCCGGAAGACCTCGGCGGCACGCCGGCATCACAGCGCATGCGCAATGTGGCCACGCTGTCATTGGCGCGTTTCGGCGCCAGCGGCGGTGTCGGTGCCAGCCTGTTCTCGCACACCATCGGCCTGCCACCGATCCTGCGCCATGGCACGCCGGAACTCCAGCGCGAGATCATCCCACCGGTGCTGCGGGGCGAGAAGATCGCCGCCCTGGCCATCACCGAACCGGGCGGTGGGTCCGACGTGGCCTCGCTGCGCACCACTGCCAGGCTCGATGGCGATGAATGGGTGATCGACGGCGAGAAGACCTTCATCACCTCGGGCATGCGGGCCGACTTCCTCACCGTGGCGGTGCGCACCGGCGACGCGGAGTTGAGCGAGGGCGGGTCGGATGCCGCGCTGGCCGGAACACGCGGCGCGCGCGGCCTGTCGCTGATCGTGGTGCCGGGCGACAGCAAAGGGTTGCGGCGCACCCGCCTGGAGAAGATGGGCTGGCATTGCTCCGACACCGCGCAGTTGCATTTCGATGCCGTGCGTGTGCCGTCCCGCTACCTGATCGGGGCGCCAGGGCAGGGCTTCAAGATCATCATGTCAAACTTCAATGCCGAACGCCTGGACATGTCGGTGGCCGCGCTCGGTTATGCCCTGGCCTGTTACGACGAGGCACTGGAGTGGGCGCGCCAGCGCAGGACCTTCGGGCAGGCGTTGGTCGAGCACCAGGTCATCCGCCACAAACTGGCCGACATGCAGATGCGTATCGGCTCCACGCAGGCCTGGGTCGATGCCCTGTCCGACCGCGCCGATGCCGGCGAGGCCCTGGCCGGCGGCGAGACCATGGCCCACTGGGTGGCGCAGGTCTGCCTGCTCAAGAACCATGCCACCCAGACCATGCAGTTCTGTGCCGACCAGGCGGTGCAGATCCTCGGCGGCATGGGTTGTATGCGCGGCACGCGCAGCGAGCGCATCTACCGCGAGGTCAAGGTCATGATGATCGGTGGCGGCTCCGAGGAGATCATGAAGGAGCTTGCCGCACGCCAGCTCGGCCTATGACGCGCAACCGCCACGCCACGCCAGTGATACCGGTCGAGTTCGAGCCGGAGTTCGTCGCCGGGCTGAAGAAGATCTTCGAGGAGATGGTGGTCTTCAACCAGTTTCTCGGATTGAAGGTCACCAGCGTCACGCCGGAGCGCGTGAGTGCACGCATTGTCATGCGGCCGGAACTGGTGGGCCATTATGGGCACAACCGCGCGCACGGTGGCGTGATCAGCGCCGGCCTGGACAACATTGGCGCATTGGCCGTGATGGCGGCGATCGGCGCCCGGCACATGGACGAGCCGCCGGCCCAACGCCTGCTGCGGTTTGGCAAGCTCGGCACCATCGACCTGCGCGTGGATTACCTGCGCCAGGGCATCAG
>JANOUM010000113.1:0-2137 GCA_031416855.1 Rhodoferax sp.
GTGCAGCACCACATGCCAGTGTGCCAGGAACGTCTGCAAGGCCTTGCGCGACGGGCTCTCGACCAGCATCTGGGCGCGCTCCACGTTCGCCACGCGCTGCATGCCCATCGGCACGGCCGGGTACAGCGTGACGAGGTTGAAGCCGCTCAGGTGCGCGAGTTGTTCCGTGGCGGCGGCGCTGGCGGCACGCAGGAAACCCTGCGCCACCTCCTGGGTGCGCGCGTCCGCGCGCAGCAGCGCCTGGAAGCTGAACGGCGGCAGGCCGGCACTGCGGCGGTCCTGCAGTTGCTGGCCGGCAAACGCGGGATAGTCATGGCGCTTGAGGGCGTCGAACAGAGGGTGCTGCGGGTGGAAGGTCTGGATCCACATTTCGCTGCGGGTGGTGATGCTGGCGTCGCGCCCGGCACGGCCAGCCGCCTGCATCAGCAGGCTGAACAGGCGCTCAGGGGCGCGGAAGTCGCTCGAATACAGGGCGCCGTCGGGGTTGATGGCGGCCACCAGCGTGATGCGCCGGAAGTCGTGCCCCTTGGCCACCATCTGCGTGCCCACCAGCACGTCCACCTCGCCCGAATGCACCTGCGCCAGTTGCGACTGCAGGCTGCCGCGCAGGCGCGTGCTGTCGGCGTCGATGCGCCCGATGGACACCGGCAGGCCATCGGGCCTCTCGGGTGTGACCGAACCGGGCCGGCGCACCTGTGCCAGCAGTGCCGCGAGGTGCTCCTGCAGCTGCTCAGTGCCGCGCCCGACCGGCGTGAGGTCCAGATTGCCGCATTGCGGGCAGGCGCGCGGCACCGGTTCGGTGTAACCGCAATGGTGGCAGCGCAGCGTGCGGTCGATCTTGTGGAAGACCCGGAATGCACTGCAATGCGGGCAGGCGCTTTTCCAGTCGCAGGCGGTGCATTGCAGCACCGGCGCGTAACCGCGCCGGTTCAGGAACACCAGGCTTTGCTCGCCGCGGGCGATGCGTTCGGTGATGGCTGCCAGCAAGGGCGGCGAAAACACCGCGCGTTTGGGCTGGTGGTTCATGTCCACCCGGCGCACCAGGGGCAGCTGGGCGTCGACTCCGATCCGGCTGGGCATGGCCAGCCGCAGGTAACGCCCACCTTCAGCCGTCGGACGGCTGTGGAACCAGCTCTCCAGGGAGGGGGTGGCACTGCCCAGGATCACCTTGGCGTTTTCGAGCCGGCCCCGGTACACCGCCAGGTCGCGCGCCGAGTACCGTGCACCCTCGTGCTGCTTGTAGCTGGGGTCGTGTTCCTCGTCGACAACCATCAGCCCCAGGTGCGGCACCGATGCAAATACCGCCATGCGGGTGCCCAGCACCACCCGCGCCGTGCCGTTGTGGGCCGCCAGCCAACTGCGCAAGCGCTGCGGATGGGTCATGCCACTGTGCATGGCCACTACCGACTGGTCGCCGTAGAGGGGCGCAAACCGCGCCTCGAAACGCGCCTGCAGTTGCGGCGTGAGGTTGATCTCGGGCACCATCACGATCGCCTGGGCCTGGGGGTCGTCCCGCAATAGTTGCATGACGCACTGCAGATACACCTCGGTCTTGCCGCTGCCGGTGCTGCCGAACAGCACAAACGTACCCTGGCCGGCATCAAAACGCTCCAGCACGTCTTGCTGCTCGGGGCTGAGGACCACGCCAGGCTCTGGCACCGCCGAGGCTGTGCCCGGCACCCCGGCAGCCACCTTGCGGCTCAGGCGTCGCTGCATCTGGCGCTCGCTGAGCTCACGCAGTTGCGGCGGCAAGGCGGCCAGTGCGACTTCGCCGAGGCCGCGCTGGTAATAACTTGCGCCAAACGCCACCAATTTGCGCCAGTGGCCGGACAGCGGCGACAGACCCGACAGCACAGGGCCGATATCGCGCAGCTTGTCGAGCGCGATGTCGTCCCCCGATGGCTGTGTGCTGCGGTCCCACACCACGCCCAACAGCTCGCGGGTGCCCAGCGGCACGCGGACCAGCGTGCCCGGCGTCAGTAGCAGCTTACTTCGGTAGGTGAGCGCCCCGGCGAGCTGGCTGTGGGCCGGGGTTTGCACCAGGACCGAAACCAGGTGGCTCATCCGATCTTTCCAGTTGGCACCATATGTTGATGTGAACTTGTGAAATGCGGCTTAAGTGCTTGATCCATAACAA
>JANOUM010000114.1:0-3822 GCA_031416855.1 Rhodoferax sp.
GGCCGCGCACGCCAAGAACCCCTTTGTGCTGGGCAACAACTCGGTGGTCTACGAGCCAGGTGAAGCGAATTGCAAGATCAAGGGCGGCAACTCCAACTGGCGCGGCCCGATCTGGTTTCCAACTGCGTTTCTCATGATCGAGTCACTGCGCAAGCTGGCCAAGGCCTATGGCGACGACCTCACGGTGACGACCCGGGACGGCAAGCAGTGGACCCTGGCAGAGATCGCGCAGACCCAGGCAAACCGCATGATTTCGATCTTTGCCCGCGGAGACGACGGCCGACGGCCGGTGTACGGCAATATCGAGAAGTTCCAGAACGACCCGCTGTGGCGCGATTACATCAGCTTCCACGAATACTTCCATGGCGATACCGGCGTGGGCCTGGGCGCATCGCACCAGACCGGCTGGACCGGCCTGGCAGCCTCGCTGATAGACGAGTGGCGCTAGCAGGAACGTCTTCCATCATTACAAACGCAGGAGCGATCGCATGACATATCAGCCACTGAAAGGCCAGAAGGCCATCGTCACCGGGGCCAGCTCGGGGATCGGCGCGGGCGTTGCGCTGGCGCTCGCTGCTGCCGGCGCGGACGTCGCCGTGAACTACGCCTCCAGCCTCACCGGCGCGCAGAACGTGGTCGACCAAATCCTGGCGATGGGGTGCCAGGCCATTGCCGTCAAGGCCGACGTCGCCCAGGAGGACGATGTACAGGCGATGTTCGATACGACCCTGAAAGCATTCGGCACACTCGATATTCTGGTGAACAACGCGGGCCTGCAGCAGGACGCCGCGTTCGCGCAAATGACGCTCGCGCAATGGAACAAGGTCATGGGCACCAACTTGACCGGGATGTTCCTGTGCTCGCGCCTGGCGGTCCGCGAGTTTCTGCGGTGCGGTCTGAAGCCGGGCGGTTCCAGGGCCAGCGGAAAGATCATCTGCATGTCGTCGGTGCACGAAGTGATTCCCTGGGCGGGCCATGTCAACTATGCCGCCTCCAAAGGGGGAGTCAAACTTTTCATGCAGTCGCTGGCCCAGGAACTCGCACCACAGAAGATTCGGGTGAACTCGATCGGGCCGGGCGCGATCCAGACACCGATCAACAAGGCGGCATGGGACACACAACGGGCGCTCGATGCGTTGCTCAAGCTCATTCCCTACGGACGCATCGGCCTACCCGAGGATATCGGCAAGGCAGCGGTCTGGCTTGCCTCGGACGACTCGGACTATGTCAACGGCCAGACGATCTTCGTCGACGGTGGCATGACGCTATACCCGGAATTCGCCGACGGGGGCTGATTGGAGGCGAGTCAACGGTGCTGATGCCGGCTCCAACACGGCCGACTATGCCTTACTGCGCAAAGGGCTTGTCGCGCGCCGTGCGGATCTGCGGGTTCAGGCCCCACCATTTGGTGAAGACACCGATCTCGGGCACCTCGGTGACCGGCTCGACCCAATGCCGGGCAGGCTCATATCGGCCCTACTTGAAAACCGGGCGCAGGCAGACCGGCCATGTGCGCCAGACGCTGGTACCAGGAGTCCGCCGCAAGCCGCAGCGCCATATGGGTCTGGAAGTGGTCGCGCCCGGGTTCCATCACACAGCAGACCGCAGCCGGCTGGTGTTGCAACATTGCCAACATGCGGACGTTGGACTTCTTCACCCGCGCCGCGTCGTGTTCACCGTACGTCAGGGCAAACGGCACCCGGTTGCCGGCGGTCCAGAACAACGGGCTGTGCACGGTGTCGAACACCGGGTCGCGGCCCCGCAGAACCGTGGTGTAGACCCTTTCCTCCAGGCTGCCAGCCGCTGGTGCCGGGTCGTGTAAATCCATGATGCCGCTGATCGGCAGGCAGCCGCGCACCATATTTGCCCCAAGGCCTGAGCGCTCCCGGTCGGCCACGCGCAGGGCGGCCAGCGCAGCCAGGTGGCCACCCGCCGAGTGCCCCGCGAGGTAGACCAGATCCGGCGCACCGCCCCACTGCGGCAGGCAGCGTTCGAGTTCGACCAGCAAGGCCATGGAGTCCTCATGGGCGCAGGGCAGCGGGTGCTCGGGCGCCAGCCGGTAGGACGGCGCCACCAGCACCATCCCCAGGCGCACGATATGTGGCGCCATGAAGGTCTGGTAGTCCCGGTAGCCATTGGTCCAGCCACCGCCATGCCAGAACACCAGCACCGGCGCCCGAGTTGCGCCTGCTGGCGCAAAGACGTTGAACCGGTGCAGGCGGTGCCGGCCATACGGCAAGTCGCGCGCCACCAGCAGGCCCTGCGGCGGCGCCTCCAGCGCCCACGACATGACCGTGCGGGCGTAGTCCACCGCCGCCTGAAACGGCATCGGCGGCTGTCCGTCCGGGTCCACCAATGTGTCGTCGATCATGCTTCAGATGCCCAGTCTGCCATGGGACTGCCACCCAGGGCCCCGCGCGAGGAAATGCTCACAATGCGGCCACCTGCCTGCATGCGTGACGAAAGCGACTTGCGGGTCAGCCGGCGCGGTCATGTCGGGGCCCTTGCCTTTCTCAATCGGCTTGGATGCCGGTTTCCCTGATGATCTTTCCATAACGGCTGAAATCAGACCCGATTGCCCGCGATACAGCAGCCGGCTCGCCGCCCACCGGCACCAGCGCGAGGGTGGTCATGCGTGCCAGCACATCGGGCATCTTGAGAATTTCGTTCATGTGGCCGTTGAGCACCCGCACGACGTCGGGTGACATCCCTTTGGGCCCGACCAGGCCTTGCCAGGCACCGACTTCGGAGTCATTGAACCCGGCCTCTGCCAATGTCGGAACGTTCGGCGCCAGGGGGGAGCGTTTCGCGTCGGCGACGCCAATGTTGGCAAGCTTGCCGGACGCGATATGCTGTGACACCGGGCCCAGGGTGGTGTACATCATCGGCAGCTGACCACCGATCAGGTCCACCACGGCCGGGCCACTGCCACGGTAGGGCACCGAGCTCAGCTTGATGCCGGCCGACTTGTTGAACATCTCGCCCAGGATGTGCATCGGAGAGCCATTGCCCGGGCTGGCGTAGTTGGTGATCTTGCCCGCCTTGGCGGCGGCCGCGAGGTCTTTGAGATTGGTGACTCCAGTGGCCGTATTGACAACCACAAACAGCGACTGCGTGCCGGCCAGGATGACGGGCGTGAAGTCGGTCAGCGGGTCGTAGGTGGCGCCCGTACCCGGCTTGAGGACCAGCGGCGCGGTGGCCAGCGTGTTGGGCGTGAACAGCAGCGTGTAGCCATCGGGGATGGCCTTGGCGACAAACGAGTTGCCGATGGTGCCACTGGCGCCGGTCTTGTTTTCGACAACCACCGTTTGCCCTAGACGCGCCGACAACTTCTCTGCAAAGACCCGAGCCAGCGCGTCAGTGTCGCCCCCCGGAGGGAACGACACGATGAGGTTGACCTGTTTGCTCGGGTAGGCCTGGGCAAGCGCGCTGCCCATGGGAAGGGTGCATGCCACGGCGGCGGCCATGGAGGACAAGACGAGAGATCGGCGGAAATGCATGGTTGGCTCCTGTTGGTGGGGTGAAAGAATGGGGCTGCGGATGGGCGGGATTGCGCGGACACGTTGGTGCGGTCAGAAGACACCGCTGAAAGACCCACCATCGAGCAGGAAATTCTGCCCGTTGATGTAGCCGGCATGCACGCTGCACAGATAGGCGCAGGTATGGCCGAGTTCGTCGGCGCGGCCAAAACGGTGCGCCGGGTGTTTGGCCAGCCGCAGTGCGCGCGCCCGTTCGGGCGTCATGCCCTCGCGCTGCGCCTGCGCGGCAAGGTTGCCGGCCAGCCGCGCGGTGTCGAAGGTGCCCGGCAGCAGGTTGTTGATC
>JANOUM010000115.1:0-22745 GCA_031416855.1 Rhodoferax sp.
CTTAGGGAGACGGAAATTGCCAATATCCCACTGTCATGCCGGGCTTGATGAGCCTGCCCCGGACTTCGATCCGGGGGCATCCAGTGCAGTTGGCGCACTGGATTGCGGATCGAGTCCGCAATGACAGGCGGAGAAAAGTGGTACTTCTGCAATTTCCGTCTCCCTAATAGGCATTGCCTGGAAACTGCAAAACCAGGACCGTCATTCCTTGCGGGCCCGACCGCAACGCCATGGACATGTCGTCTTCATCCACCCAGGCAAGCGAAAGCGGCCCGAGGTGGTCACCATTGACAATCAGTTCTCCCCGCGCTACGACGTAGTACCGCGCCAGACCTCCCGCATGGATTGGCGCATCGACTGTCTCGTCAGGCGCCACGTACACCATCCAGGCTGCCGTGCCATCGGGTTGTGGTTGAACCATTTCCACTACCTGCCGCTCAGGGCCCACTGCCGTCGGCAGATGCACCTCGGACGTGATCTGGCGCTTGGCAAGTTTCATGTCCAGTTGGCCCCGCGCCTGCGGCAGGTACTTCGCCCCCGATGGCGCGGATGGTCGCAAAGTCAGGTACCACAGCCCATGTCCATCCGCGACGATTGGTCCGTAGGCAGTGTGCGGCGCAATGTACTGCGCCACGAATCCCTGTACCGGCTTTCGGCCCAGGGTGCCGCTGCCGCCCACGAATACCTGCCACTGGCTATTGGTATGGAAGTGCGAGCGCACGGTAGTAGCTGCCGGCTGCTCCACCAGAAAGCCGTTTGGCGTCAGCTCCCGGTTCGGGTCAGGCGCGAGGATCATGGTCTTGTGCAGGGGGAGTGTGCCGTCGGTCCATGTCGCCTTGCGATTGGAGGGGGACAAGTCCAGTTTGCCGGTGCGTGTGGTCACGGTGCGCCTCGAATGGTTTCCATGTGCTGGGCACCCGGCCTTCAGTGGCCCGGTCTCCAGTCTTCCCCCGGTTTTGCCGGATGCCGATAGATGTGTGCTGCGCCCGGCAGGGGGTAGTCGACTGCAGGCATGTTTCCCACCGTGCTGCACCATTGGGCGATCAGGAGGTCTTCGCGGTCGTAGTCGAAGGGGTCACCCAATTGAAGTTCTGTCTCGCCCCCGCGACCGGGCCGATTGGCCAGCAGCCAGTCCACACTGCGCCGCATGCCCTCATGCGCGCCGACGTGATCGCGATAACCCAACTCCTGCCGGATCCTGCGTGTGTCGCGAATCGGGCAACTACGCGTGCGCCGCCACAAAACATGGCAAGGGATCGCCAGTTCGTAGGGCATGTCAATGAATTCGAACGTGTGCCCGAGATACCGGGCCATGGCTTCGATGCGCTGGCGCATGGTGTAGAGGTTGTCGTCGCTCACCAGGTATTCCTTGCCGGCCGCAATGCCCGGCTGGTCCACTGTTAGCAGGGCTGCTTGCGCTGCGTTCTCTGCGTACGCACGTGCTTCGACCTTGATTCCTCCATCGGCAATGATGAAGGTCTTGCGACGGTCCAGAATCCTGCGCACAATGCACCAGTCGTGCGCTCCTGGCTGGCGCGGGCCGTACAGGATTGGAAACGCGACGTAGGTTGCGTTGTAATGCCCTTCCTGATGGGCCCGGAACAATGCGGCCTTGGCCTGCGCCATCCGGTACCCCAGTTTGTTGCGCCCCGCGTCCACTTCTTCCAGGGCACTTTCCTCGTCCAGGTTGCTGCTGCGCCCCATGGGCCCCCAGCGTGGATCATCGGCCTGGGCCAGGGCACCAGTGCTGCCACCGAGTGCAATCACTCTGCCGGTGCGGCCCTTCAAAGCCTCGCAGACCATACTGAGCCGCCCGTAAGCTGCAATCACCACATCCCAGGTCCGGCCTTGCAGCGCCGGGGCCAGGGTTTCGCGGAAATGCGGGTCCGCATGGATGTGTTCGACCTCCTGTCGAAACGCGACTTCATGCGTGCCGCTGTGAAGGATGGTGACGGCATAGTTGCGGTCGATCAAACCATTGACAGTAAATGGACCCGTCGGCCCCGTGCCACCGATGACCAGCGCCGTCTTCATAACGCCTTGGTCTTTCCTGCAGCGTGTTCAGGCCAGCGCAGCGCGACCACGGCCCGATCACTGCCATAGGCCCAACAACTGTCTATTTTTTCCGGCCGTCCATTGGCATCCCGCGGTGTCGGACGACCAAGCCGGGCCTTCGAAAGGGTCTGAAATGCCGTGGTGGCCATTGGTTGGAGCAGTTGCGTGATATGGGTGCACCCTTTCGCACCGCCAAGGCGCGCGCGGATCTCCTGCGACCATCCGGTGGACATCACCAGGCCGCGAAGTCCTGACAGGGCCTGCGCGGCACCGAAGCAGTCGGCATAAGGCGCGGAATCGGTGCCGGCGGACACGTCATGTATCCGCATGTCCTCGTCATACACAAGTTTTACCCACATGTGGTGAATTGGTTCACCCGGGGCCACCGCCGATGCGGGGACATCGGCCTGGAATGTGTAGGTCTTTCGGTCCAGCAGACGGCCCTCCACCTCATACAGGCCGTCGTCGCGAACATAACCGATCATCTCGATATGGCGTGCGTGCAGTTCCCTGCGGCCGGCCGATGTGGTTTCCCCTTTCATTGCAAGGTCCTCGAGCGCAGCGTGTTCAGGCCGGCGTGTCGGTCAAATGGTTGATCGGAAAGTCCGGCAGCGGCGCCGAACGTGAAGGAAGGGCCACGATCGCGATCCCGGGCATGATGTTTTCACCCCGCTGGTTGATGCCATTGGTCTCGCACTCCACGTAACCGATGCCGGTGCGCGCTCCGCGCCATTTGCGCGTCACCTTGCCCGACATCCATACCGTATCGCCCACAAAATTCATGGAACGGTACTTGACAAAAACCTCGCAGACCCAGCCGTCGTCACCGGCCCAGTTGGTCATGAGGTGCGTGGCCCATGCGCCGCGTTGCGAACCATAGTCGTAGGGGCCGGGCATGCCAATCTCTGCGGCCATGAACTGGTCCCAGTGCACACGTTCCACCGCCTGTGGAATACCGGTCTCGGGATCTTTGACAGCCACCATCGGGGATTTCTTTCGATAATCCAGCCAATACTGCCCACTTCGGATGTGCGGCGAGCCGATGCCCATCATCCAGGCAATCATGTCCGACACGGTGAGGGGTCCGCGCACCAGCGGCTTAAGCGACTCATCGATCGACACGTCTTCCCAGTACCGGGGCGTGTGGCCGCGGACTTCCTCGGCTTCGATGGCAGCGTCAATGGCGGCAATCTCGGAGTCGCTGTAGCGCGCCTTGGGAATGGATGCATACTTGCCCGCTTTCTTGCCTTCGTCCCGCTCTGCGCGGACTGCGGACATGATGCAGGTCGCCACCTCTTGCTGGTGTTGGTTGTAATACTTGAACTCGCGCACCTGCATCAGCGACCGGCCGGCGTAGGAGCCGGTGCGCTCATCGAGCGCAATCATGGATTTGGTTGCATTGACCTCGTCTCCGTCCAGCAAGGGACGGTGGTAGAGCCATCGGTCACTCGCATGCAGGCCGTGTACACCGGGCAGGCCTTCGCCACGCCGCATGTCCCAGCTCCCCCATGTCACGCCATACAGCAGCGCCGGCGGGGCAACCGCGCGTCCAAACCGCGACTTGGCCGCATAACCGGGGTCGATCCACAACGGATTTGAATCACCAATCGACCTGGCAACATGTCGAATGCTGTCCCCATTCACGTAGCGTATGAAAGGTTGTTCGATGGCATGCACCTTGTGCATCCGCTTGCGGACCTGGTCGATGGCCTCGTCCGTTATTCTCCCGTAGACGGGTTCCTTCAGCGCATCCATATCATTCCTCTGTTAGTCATTGGTTATTCCACCCGACATTTCATCGGACACGAGGAAATCCCGCGCATCCAGAATGTGGTCCTCGAGCAACTTGCGGACCAGGGCTGGCCTGCGTTCGCGCAATCCCGACACAATTTCGCGATGGAACGCGAGCGATATCCGCGCGCGCTCAATGCTTCGCCACGTATATATCCGGTAGGCCATCGGCATCCGGAGCGACGCCAGAACGCGCACGGTTGTGGCACTTCCGCTGGCCTCCAGAATGGCATCGTGAAACTGGCTGTTAAGCAGCACCAGTTCGCCCAGCGCGTGCAGGTCATTGATATCGATCTTCGTGATCAGCTGCTCGAGAGTGGCGCAATTGCGGTCAAGCTCCTGCGCCAGGATCTCAGCCTTGTTCTTGCACGCCAGTTCTCCCGCAAGACCTTCCAGAACCGCGCGGACGGTATAGCGGTCCTGTATCTCATGCTTGTCGAACCGCTGCACCACGGCACCCCGGTTGGGCATGAGCTTGACGATGCCGTCGCTCTCCAACGCCTTGAGGGCTTCGCGAACCGGCGTACGGCTGATGCCCAGCTCGGCAGCAATGTGTTCGATGGTGAGTCGTTCATCCGGGACGATGCGGCCTTCGTAGATCGCGCTGCGGATCATGTCGCGCGCGCGATCAGCCAGCGAACTGGAGTTCATGCGCTCCAGGCGCGGGTTGGTGGGAGATGCCATGAAAGTTGCGTCGATCAGGAAATAACCAAAGGAGGTGACCAGGTCATATCACTCCCTCGTCTTTCAGCTTCAACAGGTCCGACGCCGTGAGTCCCATCAACTCCCCGAAGACCTCGGCGTTGTCCTGACCACGCCGCCGTCCGGCATGTCGCACGACATGGTTGCGTGCCGGGAACTTGGGCACGACGCCCTGCATCGTAATGTCGCCCAGGTCGTCATCGCGAACGCTCACCAGGTCGCCCCGGGCGCGGTAGTGCGCATCCTTGAAGATGTCCTCCATGCTGTAGATGGCGCTGTGGACGGCATCCGATGCGCGCAGGCACGTAACCAGCTCATGGTATGGCCGCGCCATCGCCCACGCTTCGAGATGGATGTTGCAAGCACCCAGAAATTCCTGGACTTTGCCGGTATCGGGATCGTCCATGATGCCGTCATCGATATGGGCGATCAGGCTGGTGGCATCGGCCCCTACGAGTATGCGGCGGATCGCCTGGGAACCGACGGCGCTGACACACACATACCGGTCGTCGCCGGTCCGGTAGGCGTTGCGCAGTACACCATGGTCGCCCAGAAAATTGCCCGGGCGCTTGGGCGCCTTGCCCAATTGATCGTAAGTGGCGACTTGCGTCGGGATGATCCGAAACAAGGCCTCAAAAAGTGCAACGTCGATGGTCTCCACGCCGCGTCCGTTCTTTGTTCGGTTCACAAGTGAAGCCAATACGCCGATCACCCCGAACAGCGACGCGACTCCATCACCCAGCGTAGTCGACGGAAAAACCGGCGGACCATCCGGAAAGCCGTTCATGTGGGCGAAGCCACTGATCGCCTCGGCAATCGTGCCGAAACCAGGCAGGTCTTTCAGGGGGCCGGTCTGACCGAAGCCGCTGATACGCAACAGCGCCACATTGGCCCCTGCACGTTCCAGGTCGGCGGGGCCGATGCCCCAGCGCTCGAGTGTCCCCGGGCGAAAATTCTCCACGATCACGTCAAAGTCCTTGGCCAAGGCCAGGAACATTTCCTTCCCTTTGGCGCTGGAGAGGTTCAGCGTGATGGCTTTCTTGCCACGCTGTATGACTTTCCACCACAACGAGTGCCCTTCCTTCTTGGGCAGCATGGTTCGGATCGGGCTGCCTTTGGGATGCTCGATTGCAATCACCTCCGCCCCCAGATCACCCAACAGGGAGGCAGCGTTCGCACCGGAATACTGGTGCGAAATATCGAGCACCCGAATTCCGGCGAGTACGGTGGATGTCATGGTTGGCTGGTTGCTCATGTCGCTTGTAACTCGGTTTGAAGCTCGGTTGGAACGTGGACGGATACGGTTTTTCTGCCCACCAGGCCTTCGATCTCTGCGTCATCAAGATCCAGCACCGAATGCAGTACGTACGCGGTATCACGCCCCATTTCAGGGGCGGGCTGGCTTGGGCCGGCGTCGGCCCACTGCGCTCCGCGAATGGGATTGCGAACCAGCCCAACGTCGTGTCCTCGATGCGGTACCGGCTCGATGCTCCGATTGAACACCACCTGTTCAGAAAGGACCGCGTCGTGAAGCTCCAGTACGGGGCTGTTGGGGACATCCGCTTCGGTGAGGACTTGCGTCCAATGGGCGACGCTTTTTTGCAGGAACATGGCGTCCAGTTCCCCGACAAGCACCTCGCGGTGCTGCAATCTGGCCGCGTTGGAGCGAAATCTCGGATCGGTCATCCAATGCTCGCGCCCAAGTGCGCGACACAGGTTATGCCAAAACGCCCGGGTAAACGCCCCCACCATCACATACTTGCCGTCGGAACACATGAATGCCTGGTACGGGACAATTTGGGCATGCCCACGTCCTAGCCGGGGAATGGTCTTTCCGAGCGTTGAAACTGCGGGGATGTAGTTGCACATCATATTCAGCGCAGCCTCCAGCATCGCGACCTCGACCAGTTGCCCTTCGGGATGCCGATCACGCGCGTGTAGCGCCGCCAAGACACCCGACAGCAGGAAAAGGCCACTGGAAAAATCTGCGATCGGGGCTCCGATTCGCACCGGGCCTCCGCCCATTTCGCCAGTGATCCCCATCAGGCCGGACACGCTTTGAAGAATGATGTCGTTTGCAGGGCGGTCGGACCACGGACCGGAGCGCCCAAACGCCGATATGGAGGCGTAGATTAGATGCGGCTTGATTTTGCGCAAGTGTTCGAATCCCAGTCCAAGCCGATCCAGCACGCCAGGGCGAAAGTTCTCAAGCACGATGTCGCATTTGGCGGCCAGGCGCTTCGCCAACGCTACGCCCTCTTCCGTAGCCAGGTCAATAACAATGCTTTTCTTGTTTCGATTCAGGCTGACGTAGTAGTCGGACTCTTTGGGTCCCAGCATGGGCATTGGCTCACCCATCGTTCGGGTGCCATCACCCCCCAGCGGCTTCTCGATTTTTATTACTTCCGCGCCAAGATCCGCCAGAAACATGCTGGCAAAAGGGCCTGCAGCGGCGTGGGTGAAATCCAGCACGCGCAGCCCGTCAAGCGGCTTCTTAACGCAATCCATTGGCGCGCGAAGGGGGGTGAAACGCACGCGCTGGCGTAAGGAGGAACAGCGTTTGGCACAGCCATTGACCTACGAAACTGAACTTTCCGTGTTTCATTACAGTTTTCCTGCCTTGCTTGTCATCGATCGGTTTCACTTAGGGAAACAGAAATTCCGAAAGTACCCGTTGCCTCACCACTTGTCATTGCGGACTTGATCCGCAATCCAGTGCGCCAGGGCTGCATGGATGCCCCCGGATCGAAGTCCGGGGCAGGCTCATCAAGCCCGGCATGACAACGGTATATCGGCAATTTCCCTTTCCCTTTCCCTTAGTATATTACATGTAATGCGTAAAATGTTGTGTGTACCGAAACTGTTTTGTCTTTATCCACCATTTCGGCGCCAGCCGGAAGAGCCAGTTCCAGCCCCAGTTCCATGGCTACATGGTTGATGAGGTGTTTGAGGCGATTCCGGGCGATGACAAAACCGCCTTGGGAGTACTGTCAATGTGAACTTTCACCGGTCCAGTGCCTGGCCATGCGCCCGAGCGTCGGGCCGGTGGGCGTGTGGGCGTGTGGCCACCGGCCGTGAGTTGGGCGGCATCGATGTGCTTGCCGATTCGGGGGGAGGAGTGGTGCCTCATTGACGGAATGTTGACTTGCGCCGCGTCGACGATCCGGATCGATAGTGGCATCGCGCGTGCCGGCCCGCAGGTGTACGCTGCCCAGCACCATGGGCGTGGCGCATGCTCAATCAAATATCTCGTTGAGCCACGACTTCTTGCGACCGCGCTGGTAGTGCTGGGCATCGCGGTAGTCGGAGTGTTCAAAGTCGGGTTTTTGGTGGCTGCGCGCCGCTGGCATGGGCACCGGCGTTGCGGGTGTGACCGCGCTGGCCGCGCGTTCCAGCAGTTTGTCGAGTTCACCGCGATCAAGCCAGACACCGCGGCAGGTAGGGCAGTAATCGATTTCGACACCCTGGCGATCAGCCATTACCAGGGTGATGTCGGGGCAGGCAGGGCATTTCATGCAGGTCTTTCGTTGTGTCGTAAGGTGGTTTGGAGAAAGATGGAATGCGCGGGGGGAGGGGACTCATTGGAGCCACGACAGGACGCACCCCAGCAGGCCGACTGCACGTGTTGCAACCAGCCATGTCCGATTGGCGGTGTTAACTGTCGAGGGCAAGAGCGCACACGCTCGACGGATACGTCACGCCGGTTGGCGCCATGTGCGTCGCGAGATTCAAAAATGATCTCGATTGAATTGTTGCCGGTGCGTGCCATCGGGCTTGACGATAGGAGTCCAATAGATACTTGAAAAGCAGATAATTTCTTATCCAGGCTCTTAAAAATACTGACTATGAGAACGCCCTTCAACTACAAGCATTTGTACTACTTTTGGGTCGTGGCGAAAGAAGGTGGCATCTCGAAGGCTGCCGACAAGCTGGACATGGCGGTGCAAACAGTCAGCGCCCAGGTGCGTGAGCTGGAGCGCTCATTGGGCTATGCGCTGCTCAAACCGGCCGGGCGCGGGTTGGTACTGACGGATGCGGGTTTGGCCGCCATGCAGCAAGCCGACCAGATTTTTCAGCTGGGCGAGAACCTGCCGGCTTTGGTGCGTGATGCCGTGAGTGCTCCAACCGTGCGCCTGGCAGTGGGCGTCTCCGACGGTGTGCCTAAACTCGTGGTACGTCGCATTCTGCAGCCCGTGATCCGTGAGCCCCACTTGCGCCTGCTGTGCCATGAGGGAGAGTTCGACGAACTGCTGGGTGATCTGGCGTTGCATCGGTTGGACGTCGTGTTGTCGGACCGCGCTGCACCGACCAACCCCAACATCAAGCTGTATAGCCATCGCATGGGGTCGTCCACCATCGCCTGGTACGGCACGGCAAAGATGGCAAAGACAGCCAGCAAGGACTTCCCGCAAAGCCTGGCCGATGTGCCCGTGTTGTTGCCCACCGCACATGCCGCAGTGCGCGCCCGGCTGGACCATTGGTTTGAGCAGCACGCTATTCGGCCACGCATTGTGGGCGAGTTTGAAGACAGTGCGTTGCTGAAGACTTTTGGCGCCAGCGGAATGGGCCTGTTTCCCGCCGCAGAATGGGTGCATGAAGATCTTCTTGCCCATTACGCGGTGCAGCGTGTGGGCCCCTGCGAAGGGGTTACCGAGCACTTTTTTGCGATTGGCACTGAAAGGAAGGTGCATCACCCGTTGGTGCAGCGCGTGCTGCAAACTGCGCTCTAGGGTTTGCGCAGTTTTCAATGCTACCGCTTGATTTGTGCAGTGGCTGTGCGCACGCTCAGCAGCATGGTCAACACCAATACGCCGACCACCACACCAAGAGAGAAGAGCACCGGAATTTTGTAGATATCGATCAGACACATTTTGGCCCCAATGAACACCAAAATCACCGCCAGGCCGTAGTTGAGCAAGTGGAACTTGTTGGCCACCGCGGCCAACAGGAAGTACATGGCCCGCAGCCCCAGTATGGCAAACACATTGCTGGTCAGCACGATAAAGGGGTCGCTGGTGATGGCAAAAATTGCGGGGATCGAGTCGACGGCAAAAATCACGTCGGTGAGCGCAATCAAGCAGATCACCATGAACAAAGGCGTGGCGATCTTCTTGCCGTTTTCCAATACCCAGAAGTTTTCGCCGTCGTAATTTTTGCTCACCGGTAACAGCTTGCGCAGCAGTATGAGCGCGGGGTTGCTGTCCAAATTGGGCTCCTTGCCAGCGGCCCACCACATCTTCACGCCGGTGAGGATGAGGAATGCACCGAACACATACAAAATCCAGTGAAACTCGGCCAGCAACCATCCGCCCACCAGGATCATGATGGTGCGCAACACAATCGCACCGATGATGCCGATCATCAGTACTCGCTTCTGAAAGTGCGTGGGCACCGCGAAGTAGGTGAAGATGAGCAGGAACACAAAAATGTTGTCCACCGCCAGCGATTTTTCAATCAAGTATCCGGTCAAAAATTCGAGCGACTTGGTGTTGGCGATTTCTGTCGAGCCGGTGGCGTCTTTGACCGCCCACCAAAACAGGCCGTTGAACAAGAAGCTCAGCGCGATCCAGACCAGCGACCAGTTCACCGCCTCCCTGACGCCAATGTGGTGCGAACCTTGTCTTTTGAGCACCACGAAGTCAACGAACAACGACACCAGCACAATGGTGCCGAAGGCGGCCCAAAGCCAGAGGGGAGCGATAGTTTGCATAAGAACCTTGCAAGGTTGGAGAGCAGCCACCCTCTTGGGGCTTAGGGTGCTTTGCGTGTGCGGCGGACGAAACTGCCGACGCAGAAATGTGATCCAAGTCTAGCCAGATGCCCGCATGTTTATTGTGAAAGAACCATCAATATAGTTCGTAAAAAATAGAATGTATTGATGGATTTCCATGCGTTCCCGCATGCGTCAGGACCAGCACTGGCGTGCGTTGGTACGTTGATCAATCGGTCGCCACAAGTCGATCAGTTGCCACCGCACAATTGCCGCCGTGGTAGCGGTCTGGCAAAGCGGGACCGGTGAGGGCAAGCCACGGCGGACCGTAGCGGACTGCTTTCGGGTGGATGCCGCGACAGCTACAGACAAACCCCTATTCCCCGGCCTGCCACTTGCCGGAATACTGCGATATCGATGTCATTGCGCAATCTCCGAAGTAGAAAGAATTTGAAACCGCCCACGATACGCCGCGCCGCGCGGCGGCCAGAATACGCCGCCATCCTGGTCAGCATCGAGGCCGGCAGATTCGTATCTGCCGCCGCACCGCTACACACTGGATGGGTGCACCTGATGCATGCCCCGGAGTTCGCGGCATCCATGGGTGTCGGCGCAAGGTACCGGCGGCACACGGCAGATTGCTGACCGTCGAAGCAACGGTTTTTGTCCAGGAGAAGTGCAAGCATGGCTATGCCAACCATCAAACATGTGCGGGCCTTCACCGTCCGCGGCGGCGGTGCCGATTACCACGACCAGGGCCAGGACCACTGGATCGACGACCACATCGCCACGCCGATGGCGCGTTATCCCGAGTACCGGCAGAGTCGGCAGTCCTTTGGGATCAATGTGCTGGGGTCGCTGGTGGTGGAGCTCGAAGCCAGCGACGGCACGGTCGGTTTCGCCGTCACCACCGGCGGTGAGATCGGTGCCTTCATCGTCGAGAAACACCTGGCGCGTTTTCTGGAGGGCCAACGCGTCACCGACATCGAGAAGATGTGGGACCAGATGTACTTCGGCAGCCTGTATTACGGCCGAAAGGGCGTGGTGGTCAATGCCATCTCGGGGGTCGACCTGGCCTTGTGGGACCTGCTGGCCAAGGTACGCCAGGAGCCGGTGCACCAGCTGCTGGGTGGGCCGGTGCGCGACGAGCTGATGTTCTACGCCACCGGTCCCCGGCCCGATCTGGCGAAAGAGATGGGTTTTATTGGCGGCAAGATGCCGTTGCAGCATGGCCCGGCCGAAGGCGACGAGGGACTGCGCAAGAACCTCGAAAAGCTGTCCGCCATGCGCCAGCGTGTCGGCCCGGATTTCTGGCTCATGCTGGATTGCTGGATGAGCCTGGATCTGAACTACGCCGTGCGCCTGGCGCACGCTGCGCAGGCGCACGGCCTCAAGTGGATCGAAGAGCCGTTGTTGCCGGACGACTACTGGGGCTACGCAGCACTGCGCCAGCAGGTGCCCCGCGGCATGCTGGTGACGACCGGTGAACACGAGGCCACCCGCTGGGGCTTCAGGCTGCTGCTGGAGATGGGTTGTTGTGACTTGATCCAGCCCGATGTTGGCTGGTGCGGCGGCATGAGCGAGCTGGTCAGGATATCGGCGCTGGCCGATGCACATGGCAGCATGGTCGTGCCCCACGGCTCCTCGGTGTACAGCTACCACTTTGTGGTCACGCGGCACAACAGCCCGTTTGCCGAGTTCCTGATGATGGCGCCCCAGGCCGACAAGGTGGTGCCGATGTTCAACCCGCTGCTGCTCGATGAGCCGGTGCCGGTGAATGGACGCATGAAAGCCTCTGCGTTGGATCGCCCGGGCTTTGGCGTGCGCCTCAATCCGGACTGTGCCCTGCACCGGCCACACGTGCATTGAGATGGAGGACCTGCAAGGCAAAGTCGTGCTGGTCACCGGGGCGAGCTCCGGCATTGGTGCTGCCGCGGCGCTGGCGTTTGCCGCGCGTGGTGCGCGCGTGGCCGTGCATTGCCATGCGCACCCGCAGCACGCGCAATCGGTGCTGGAGGCGTTGCGTGCGGCAGGTGGTGAGGGCGCGTTATTCCAGGCCGACGTCTGCGACACGGCGCAACTGGCGCGCCTCGCGGTGCAGGTACAGCAACACTTCGGGCGCATCGATGTGCTGGTCAACAACGCGGGCAGCTTTGTGCGCAAGTCCTTGCTGGTGGAGGCCAGCGACGAGCTGATCGACCAGGTGTTCCATCTCAACGCACGCTCCATGATCGCGTTGTGCCGCAGCGTGGTGCCCTTGATGCGCCGCCAGGGCGGGGGGTGCATCATCAACCTGACCTCGCAGGCGGCACGCAGTGGCGGTAGCCTGGGTGCGGGCCTGTACGCGTCGAGCAAGGCGTACATCTCCACCTTGACACGGGCTTTGGCCAAGGAACTGGTGGTTGACGGCATCCGGGTCAATGCGGTCGCCCCCGGGGTCATCGATACACCGATCCATGACGGCCACACCAGCGCGGCGTTGATGCAGCAGCTGTGCGCCGGCATCCCCATGGGCCGGCTGGGCCGCGCCGAAGAGTGTTGCGGCGCCATGCTGTTTCTGGCCAGCGAACAACTGGCCAGCTACATCACGGGACAGATCATCGAGGTCAACGGCGGCAGTATCATGGCATGAGTCGATACGGCAAACCCCACTTCTATTCCGGTCCCTTGTCACCATGAACCACCGCCCAGACCCCGCCCTACAAAGCGGCTTCGTGGTCACTGTCCAATTCGAGGTAGATGCCGCGCAGTTGGGCCCATTCATGCAGGAGATGGTCACCAACGCCAGGGCGTCACGGGAGCGTGAGCCCGGCTGCCTGGTGTTTGACGTGTGCGTGGATCCGGCGCAACCGACGCAGGTGTTCCTGTACGAGTTGTACACCGATGCCGCTGCATTCGAGCAGCACAAGCGGGAAGCACATTTTTTGAGTTTTGACCGCGCAGTCGCCCCGTGGCTGCTGGGCAAGGTGGTGCGCAGCTACACGCTGGTGGACCGCTGAGCGGGTATCAGCGCCCACCAGACACATCGATCGTCGTGCCATGCACGTACGAGGCGGCCGGACTCAGCAACCAGATCGCCGCTTGCGCGATTTCCTCAGGCTGCCCGACGCGGCCGATCGGAATGCTGGGCGCGGTCTGGCGCATCAGTGCCGCGCCTCCGATGGCCTCGAGGATATCGGTGGCGATCATGCCGGGCCGCAGGCCGACGACACGAATTCCTTCAGCACCCACTTCACGCGCCAGGCCGGTGGTAAAGCTGTCTAGCGCGCCCTTGCTGGCAGCGTAAGCGACCATGCCGGCAATACCGCCTAGCCGGGCGGCAGCCGAGGAGATGTTGACGATGACCCCGCCACTGCCTCCGTGGCGCGGCGACATGCGCCGGATGGCCGCCCCGGCGCAATAGATGCTGGCGTAGGTATTGGTGGAGAAAACGGCGTTGAGCGTCGCTTGCGTGTGCTCCTCCAACGGACGTATGGCGCCACTTATGCCGGCGTTGTTGATGAGTGCCGTGACTGGTCCGAAATGGCGGTCGGTTGCATTGAACAGGCGCTCGACCTCGGCCGGGTCCGACACATCGGCGGCCACTGCATACGCCTCGCCACCCAATTGGGCGATCCCCGCCACCACAGCCAGCGCTGCGTCCTGGCTGTGGTGGTAATTCACCACCACCCGGTAACCGGCTTGGGCACCCAAACGGGCGCAGGCCGCTCCGATGCCGCGCGAGGCCCCGGTGACCACCAGAACCCCAGCCGGAGCGCTGGTCTGTCGGGTCGGCTGACTGTCCATCAGGTTCGGGCCGGCAGCGCCTGCGGGTTGACGAGGTAGGGTGGCGTGCGCCCGGCCGCGACATCGCAAACGGCGCGAAACGCGCTTTCGGCCAGGCCGCGCATGCACTCGTCGGTAAAGCAGATGCCATGCGGCGTCAGCACCACATTGTCCATCCGCAGCAGCGGGTTGGAGGCGGGTGTCGGCTCCTCTTCGAAGACATCCAGCCCGGCACCGGCAATGCCACCACTTTGCAAGGCCGTCACCAGGGCCCGCTCGTCCACGATCGGGCCGCGCGCGGTATTGATCAGGTAGGCGCTGGGCTTCATCAGGCCGAGCAGGCGTGCACCGACCAGGCCGCGGGTGTGTTCGTTCAGCGGACAATTGATGGTCAGGAAATCGGACTCGCGAAACAGCGTGTCGATGTCGACCAGCGCCACGCCGAGCGACCTGGCCAGCGTCGGATCGGCCGCCGGGTCGTGCGCAATACCACGCATGTCGAGAGGTTTCGCCAAACGAAACAACTCGGCACCGATGTTGCCGATGCCGACCGAGCCCAGCGTGCGGCCAGTCAGGCCAGTGCCGATATGGTCCATCTTTTTGCCCCAGCCGCCTTCACGCGTGAGCCGATCCTTGATCAGCACCTTTTGCGCCAGCATCAGCACGAAGGTCAGCGCTGAAGTGGCAACCGGGCGCCGCACGCCGTCGGGTGCGATCGTCAGCCATACACCGGCGGCGGTGCAAGTCGGCACGTCAATGCTGTCATACCCAACCCCCAAACGCGCGATCAGTTTCAAACGCTGGTCCGCTCCGCCCAGGCTACCCGAGCGGACCCGCGTGAACAGGGCACAGATGGCGTCGTAACGCGCTGCCTGTGCCTGGCTGATGTCCACCGTCGGCTGGTCCATGTACTCCCATTCGACAGCCGGGTCGTCCAGCAGGCGCAGCACTTCGGCACCGAAGATCGGCACGCCGTCGGATTTCAGCACATCGGCCGTGATGCCAACGCGAAATTTTTTCATCCGGCATTTCTCCTGGGGAGTTGGTTCAGTTGGCACCCTGCATCATGCGCGGCAGCCACAACACCAGCTCCGGCACATACGCCACCAGCAGAATTACCACCAGCCACGCACCAGTAAACGGCAGCAGCATCCCCAACGCCTCGCTGTAGCGTATGCCAGCAATCTTGCACGCCACCATCGCCAGTACGCCCACTGGCGGCGTGACCGAGCCCAGTACCAGTAGCATGATGGTGACGATGCCGAAATGGACCGGGTTGTAACCCAGGTGCGCGATCAGCGGCCCCATGATCGGCACCACGATGATCAAAGCCGGCACCGGCTCCAGAAAGGTGCCGAGCAGGAAGAAAAACGCAATCAGCACCAGCATCGCGAGTTTGGGGTCGCTGGTAATGGACAACATGAGTTGCAGCGCGGACTGGCCGACTCCGGCGCGGCTGAGCACCCAGCTGAACAGGCCGGCACCCGCCAGAGTGACCAGTGCGCCTGCCGTCATGCTCGCAGCAGCGGCGAAGTTTTGGTACAGGGAGCCAGCGCTGTGGCGCCGCGTGAGCAGCCCGAACAGCAGTGCATACAGTGCTGCAACGGCGCCCGCCTCGGTGGGCGTGAAAACACCAGAGAGAATGCCACCGATGATGATGACCGGCATCAGCATGGCCGGTGCCGCCCGACCGGTGGCGCTGGCGCGCTGACTCCAGGTCGACCGTGCAATGGGTTTGGCGCCCGCGCCAGGAGCCATGTACCAGGCCAGCGCCAGCATCGCCAGCCCGGCCAGAATACCGGGGAACACACCCCCCAGGAACAGTGCGCCGATCGATACTCCAGTGACGGAGCCGTAGATCACTGCAATGATGCTGGGAGGAATGATGGGCGCCATCATCGCCGCGCAGGCTGTGACGGCCACTGCAAAGGCCGGTTTGTAGCCTTCTCGCTTCATGGCCGGGATCATGATGGAGCCAATGGCCGTCAGGTCGGCCAGGGCCGATCCCGAGATGGCACCCATGAACATGTTGGTCATGATGTTGGCCTGCGCCAGGCCACCACGGACATGCCCGATCAATGCGCGCGACATGTTGACCAGGCGTTCGGTGATACCGGCCACACTCATCAACTCGCCGGCCAGCACAAACAGTGGCACGGCCAACAGCGAAAAGTTGTCCAGCGCTTCGTAGTATTGCTGGGCCAGTATCAGCATCGGCAACTGGCCGTCGATCAGAATGGCGATGATCGCCGCCAGGCCCATGCAATATCCGATTGGCATGCCCAGCACCATGAAAACGCAGAACAACCCGAGCATCCAGCTGATGGTCATAACGTCGGATCCACCGGTAGTTCAGCAGGAAGCCGACGCTTCCAGGTCAGCACTGTCAACAGCGCTTCAATGCCGGCACCAGCCGCCAGCGCCATATAGACCGTCCACTTGGGGACTTCCAGGATCGGCGACTGCTGCAGCCAGGTGCGGTTCATCAATTCGATGGCGGCCCACATCAGGAGGATGCAAAAGCCGATGGTGAGGGCATCGGCGATCCACACCACGACACGTTTGCCAGCCGGCGGCAAAAGCAGTTCCAGCACCTCGATCCGGATGTGGCCACGTGAGCCCGCCACCAGCGCCGAGCCTATCAACACGCCCCAGACCATCAGGCCACGCACCAGTTCTTCGGCCCAAAAGAGAGACTCGTTGAGAACGTAGCGAAAGAAAACCTGCAGCACCACCAGCACGAAATAGCCGGCCAGCAGCGCGGCTGAAAGTGCCTTGAGCGTGCCGCCCAAGGCACTCGCAAACGCGTCAACGCGGCCGGTCATCGGGCCGGTGGGCGGGCGATCGTGCTGACCCGCTGGCGCAGTCGGCATCCGCGTCAGGCCCTGGCCGCAGCCTGGGCCGCGTCAATCAGCGCCTTGCCCTTGGGGCCGGTCTTCGCAACAAAGTCGGTCAACACGGGCCCCATCTTGGAGCGGAAACTCTCGATGTCTGGAGTGGCATCTGCCTTGACCCGGCCAGCCAGATCGTTCCAGGCGGTGGTCTGCTCGATGATGTTGGCATCCCACATTTCTCTCTGCACTGAACGCACCGCCTCGTCGCGGATCACCTTTTGCACGTTGGCGGGCAAGGTCGCCAGCTTCTTTGCGCTGGCCATCATCGACACCTCGGTGAAGATATGGTGCGTGCGGGTGGCGAAACCCGCGACCTCATAGGCTTTCGAGGAAATGATGAAGTCGGCCGGCACTTCGATGGCGTCGACAACGCCGGTCTGCAAGGCGGTGTAGATCTCGCCTGCGGGAATCGGTGTCGGATTGGCACCCATGGCCCGGGCCATGGCGACCCAGGTCGGAATCTCGGGCACGCGAAGTTTGATGCCGCGCACGTCGTCGGCTTTGTGGATCGCCTTTTTGGACAGAAAGACCCGGAATCCAGACGCGCCCAGCGACAGGATTTCAACACCCAGCGCATCTTTGGCAACCTCGGATACCTGCCGGCCGGCGGCGCCGTACAACACGCGCTTGACATGCTCGAAATCGTTGAACAAAAAGGGCATCGAAACGAATCCCAGGTGTGGCTGCCAGTTGGCAAGCGTGCCCAGATCGCTCCAGCACAGGTCGAGCGTGCCAAGTTGCAAGGCCTCGGCCGAAGTGCGCAGATTGAACAACTGGGAGGCGGGACGGATATCGATGGTGACCTGGCCGTTGGTGGCGTCTTTGACCCTGGTGGCGTAGGTCTCAGTTGTTCGGTGCAGCAGGTGCGTGGTTGGAACGTGGTGTGAAAACACGAGTCGGATCGGCCCGGCCTGCGCACGCGTGATCGTCGGGGCGGCCAGTGCGCTGGCAGCGCCAGCACCATAACCCAAAAGCTTGCGTCTAGAAATCGTCATGCTTGTCTCCGGTATCGGCGACTGGTGGCGCCGCCTGTTGTTTCGCCATAATTTGTCGAGAGGTATTGCGACATCGGCGGTTTTATATTAATGTAATAGTCGACGTGCGTCAACGACGCACCCAAATTGGGGCCCCGACGACCCCGTTGGCCTACCAGGAGGTGACATGCTCAGTGACCAGGACTTGGCGCGATACCAGCGCGACGGGTACATCGTTGTACCCGATGTTGTTTCCGCTGCCGACGTTGCGAGCCTGCAGCGGGTGACGGAAGAGTTCGTGCAGGCGTCGCGCAAAGTCAGCGCGCACACCGACGTGTTCGACCTGGAGCCCGGTCATGACGCCACCCAGCCACGGCTGCGTCGCATCAAGATGCCGCACTTGCAGCATCCCCTGTACGCCCGGATGGTGCGCCACCCGGGCATCGTTGCCGTGCTGCAGCAGTTGTGGGGCCCGAGCGTGCGCTTCGATTTGTCCAAGCTCAATCTCAAGGCGGCCGGTTTCGGTTCACCGGTGGAGTGGCACCAGGATTGGGCGTTCTACCCGCACACCAACGACGACCTGGCGGCGGTTGGCATCATGCTGGACGACTTCACCGAGGACAACGGCTCGATGCTGGTCATACCCGGCAGCCATACCGGCCCCATCCATGACCACCATGTCAATGGCCACTTTGTCGGTGGCATCGACCCTGCCACCAGTGGCATCGACTTTTCCAAGGCGGTCATGTGCACGGGCAAGGCCGGATCGATCACCGTCCACCATGCGCGTCTGTTGCATGGCTCGTCGGCCAATGTATCGGGCAAGCCAAGACGCTTCCTGCTGCACCAGTACCGTGCTGCTGATGCCTGGCCCTTGATCCATCCTCCAACAGCCTGGGAGCCCTGGACCTCGCTGCTGGTCGGTGGCACCGACACGTTGCAGCCGCGCATGACAGCTGTGCCGGTGCGCCTGCCCTACCCGTCGGCGCCGAACCAGGGTTCGATCTACGAGAACCAGCGGGAGCTGGCAACACGCTTTTTCAAGGACGCCGAGGAAACCGCTCCGGCGGCACCCTGATGCAGCAGCTGCACGTTTACCAATCGATGTGGGGCATGGAGCGGCGCCGGCCAGACGGCGCCGAATGGTCGCTGGACACCAAGCTTGAGATGATTCACGCCGCCGGTTTCGACGGTGCTGGCGTGCGGTTTTTTGACCGCGACTATGCGCGCGAAGTTACTGGCCGGCTGCGCGCCTGGGGCTTGAGCTGGCAGGCACAGTGTTACCCGAAGGCAGTGGCCGACCTGGAACCGATCCTGCAGCATGTGGCGGAGTTTGGAGCCGACCATGTCAACCTGCAGGCCGATGTGCGGCCGCACACCGTGGCCGAGTGTGTGCCGCTGATCGAAGGCTGGCTTGAGCTCGGCCATAAGGCCGGCGTGCCGGTACATGTGGAGACGCACCGGGACCGGATGACCACCGACCTGTTTTTTACGCTGCGCCTGCTGGACCGTTTCCCGGACTTGCGGCTCACCGGTGACCTTTCGCACTATGTGGTGGGGCGTGAGTTTGCGTGGCCGATCTCGCCGGAGAATCACCACCTGATGCACCGCGTCATCGACAACTGCTGGGGCTTTCATGGCAGGGTGGCGAGCCGTGAGCAGGTGCAAGTGCAGATCAGTTTTGCACACCAGAAGGACTGGCTCGATCTGTTCATGGGCTGGTGGGAGTACGGTTTCAGAAGCTGGCGTCGGCGCGCACCGGGAGACGCGGTATTGACGTTCCTCTGTGAGCTCGGACCGCGTGAATATGCCATGACCGGGCCGGACGGTTACGAGTTGTCTGATCGGTGGGAAGAAGCGCAACTGATGATGCGTCTGGTGCGGGAATTGTGGGCGCGACTCGAAGAAGAAGACCGGCCGCCAGCGGCGAAGTCCGGCGCGACAGCTTTGGCGGTGTCGGCATGAAACCCAACGCCATCAAGCACGATGTCATGGCCGGCAAGACGGTAGCCGGGGCCATGGTGTTCGAGTTCTTCTCGCCGGGCATGAGCGCCATCCTGGCCAATGCCGGTTGCCGTTTTGTGTTGTATGACATGGAGCACTCGGGGCTGGGATTTGAAACCCTGAAGTGGCTTTTTTCCACTTGTCGTGGTCTGCCGATCGAGCCGATGGTGCGGGTACCACGGGGTGAATACACCTGGCTGGCGCGCGCGCTCGATCTGGGCGCTCGGGGTGTGATGATCCCGATGGTGGAGTCGCGCGAGCAGGCGCTCTCCATCGTGCAAGCCTGCAGATACCCACCAGTCGGGCGGCGCGGCGCGGCGTTCGGATTCGCACAGTGTGACTATCTTGGCGGCGACGTTCGGGAAAAGATCCGCGCCTCGCATGAACGCACCATGGTCATCGCGCAGATCGAAACCGAACACGGCCTGGCCAATGTCGAGGAGATCGCCGCCGTTGAGGGCGTGGACGTGTTGTGGGTCGGCCATTTCGACCTGTCGAATTTCTTGGGCATACCGGGACAATTTTCCGACCCGCGTTTTGAGGCCGCGATGTACCAAGTCGTCGAGGTCTGCCGCCGCCATGGAAAGGCGGCCGGCTTCATGGCCACCGACAAAGCCTGGGTGGCGCGGGCGCGCGCCATGGGCTACACCATGATCGCCGGCGGTACCGACAACGGCCTGCTGCAACAGGCATTTACGGATCTGGTCGGGCTGATCGAGGGCCCCGTGCCATGAACCGTCGACGTCCATGTTCGATCTGAGCCACAAGGTGGCTTTGGTCACCGGCGCGTCGCGCGGCCTGGGCTGGGCGATGGCCGAATCGCTGGCACGGTGCGGGGCGCATGTGGTGCTCAATGCGCGCGACGCGCCTGCGCTGGAACGCCGCGTGCTGTCATTGCAGGCGCAGGGGCTGTCCGGCGAGGCGGCGGCCTTCGACGTGACCGACACCGTGGCTGCCGAGCGCTGCGTAGACGACATCGTCGCGCGCCATGGGCGGATCGATATTCTTGTTGCCAATGCCGGCATCAACCATCGCGCGCCGATCACCGATTTTGGCCTGTCGGACTTTCAGCGCGTCTTGGATACCAATCTGACTTCGGTCTGGGTGTTGTGCAAGGCGGCGGCGCGGTACATGCTGCCGCAGCGGCGCGGGCGCATCATCCTGACCGGGTCCATCAGTGCCATCAACGCCCGGCCCACGGTGTCGGCGTATGTTGCCAGCAAGGGGGCGGTGCATTCGCTGACCAAACAGCTGGCGGTGGAACTGGCGAGTGCCAATGTGACCGTCAACTGCATTGCGCCGGGGTTTTTCGCCACTGAGATGAACACCCCTTTGCTGCAGAACCAGGAGTTCAACGACTGGGTCAAGCAACGCACCCCCGCCGGGCGCTGGGGCACGCTGGAAGAGATCGGGCCCGCAGCCGTTTTCCTGGCGTCGGATGAGGCATCCTATGTGAGTGGATTGATCATGACTGTGGACGGTGGTTTCACTGCCGCGATGTAGGAGGGAGGGCGCAATGCGGGGTTGCATGATCCAGGGGCAAGAGGTGCCAGACGACCTGATCGGTGAACTGCCGGACAGCACTGATCTAATGAACCAGCCGGTGGCACTGCGTGAACGTCTCGCCGCCGATGGTTTTGTGTACCTCAAAGGTGTGCTGGACTCGGCCCTGGTGGCTGGGGCACGCAACGAGGTTTTTGGGCGGCTGGTCGAGATCGGCGAGATCTTGCCGCCCGCGGCCGCGGCGATCGCCTCCGGCACCAGCCTGCGTGACATGCTGGTCGCGGACCGCGGCGCATTCTGGAAGTCGGTCAGCGAAGGCCCGCAACTGCGAGCCTTGAGCCATGGCGGCGCAATGCAGAGCCTCATGGCCGTGCTGATTGGCGGGCCAGCGCGGGCGCAGGACTACATGTTCCTGCGTGCCGGTGCCCGTGGCCGGGCCACCGGGCTGCATTTTGACTACCCGTTTTTTACCCGTGCGCACGACCAGGTGTTCACGGTGTGGTTGCCGATCGGCGACGTGCCGGTGACCGACGGGCCGCTCGTGGTCGTGGAGGGCTCCAACCGCTACCGCGACCTGATCGACCCGATGATCGGCTTCGATGTGGCGCGCGACACCACGCGCAAGGCGACGCTGGCGCAGGATGCGGTGAGTCTTGCGCGAGAGCGCGGTGCCCGTCTGCTGACCAGCAACTTTTCTGCCGGCGATATCGCGGTCTTTGGTATGTACACCCTGCATGGTTCATTGGAGAATCATTCGCCGATCAACCGTGTCCGCCTTTCGTGTGACGTGCGCTGGCAACCGGCCGCGTTGCCGCTGGACGAGCGCTACTTCGGCCTCAACCCCGGTGGCACTACAGGCGCGGGTTACGGTGAACTGGTGGGCGCCAAGCCGCTCACACAGGAGTGGCATGTGCGTTGAGCCCCGGCCTCGGCGGCCAGCGCCAATCAGGCCGACATCGCACGCGTTCAAGAGGGATACATGAAAGAAGCCGGAAAGCTTGGAACCGTTCGACAGCAGGAATCGAACACAAGCCGCAACGCCTCCTGAATGCTTGATGTAGTCGTGCGGGCGCCTTTGTCCCAGCGGTCGGGCGTTGGCAAAGCGATGGTCCAGGCGCGCAAACACTTCGAGTACTCCGGGACCGAGTTCGCCGCGCGGAACACAAACATCAGTTTGCGTCCTCAAGGCGCGGTCACGGCCTTGGAATCGCTCCTTCTCCGCGCCTAAAAGTTCGCGTCCCGCATCGCAGCGTCGACGCGGGTCTGTGGCGTGCGGCGTGCATCAAGTCCTTGGGCACCGAGCAGCTTGTACAGCGGTTCGACTTGATAAAGCGCTGTCATGAATTC
>JANOUM010000116.1:0-10849 GCA_031416855.1 Rhodoferax sp.
CTTGGCTTCACCGCCAAACTTGGCCGCCAAAATCGTCGTGATCGCCGCCGTCAGCGTCGTCTTGCCATGGTCCACATGCCCGATCGTGCCCACGTTCACGTGGGGCTTGGTTCGTGCAAATTTTACTTTTCCCATTTTCAATCTCCAAAGAGCAGTGTCAGTGGTAACGGTTTAATGTTTCCGGCCCCACCTTGAACCTGCTCGCACTGACACGAGAGGGGCAAGGGCCGAAGACAGGGCCCAAGACACATGCCCGGACAGGTGCTGCCCGGATTCGCAACCCTGGGAATCTTGCTTACTTGGCGCGCGCGGCCATGATGGCCTCGGACACGTTGCGCGGCGCCTCGCTGTAATGCTTGAACTCCATCGTGTAGGTGGCGCGACCCTGCGACATGGAACGCAAGGTGGTGGAGTAGCCGAACATCTCGGACAACGGCACCTCAGCCTTGATCGCCTTGCCGCCGCCCACCATGTCGTCCATGCCCTGCACCATGCCACGGCGTGAGGCGAGGTCGCCCATCACGTTGCCGGCATAGTCTTCCGGTGTTTCCACTTCCACAGCCATCATTGGCTCCAGGATGACAGGGCTGGCTTTGCGGCAGCCGTCCTTGAAGCCGAAAATGGCAGCCATCTTGAAGGCGTTTTCGTTCGAGTCCACATCGTGGTAAGAACCGAAGTGCAAGGTCACCTTCACGTCGACCACCGGATACCCGGCCAGCACGCCGGTGTTCAGTGCTTCGATCACGCCCTTCTCGACGGCAGGGATGTATTCACGCGGCACCACACCGCCCTTGATCGCATCGACAAACTCAAAACCCTTGCCAGCCACATTGGGCTCGATCTTGAGCACGACGTGGCCGTATTGGCCCTTGCCGCCCGACTGGCGGACAAACTTGCCTTCCGAGTCTTCGACCGTCTTGCGGATAGTTTCGCGGTAGGCGACCTGCGGCTTGCCCACATTTGCCTCGACACCAAACTCGCGCTTCATGCGGTCCACGATGATTTCAAGGTGCAGTTCACCCATGCCGGCGATCAGTGTCTGACCCGACTCTTCGTCGGTCTTGACACGGAAGGACGGGTCCTCCTGCGCCAGCCGCTGCAGGGCAATACCCATCTTTTCCTGGTCGGCCTTGGTCTTGGGTTCGACCGCCTGCGTGATCACCGGCTCCGGGAACACCATGCGCTCGAGCAACACGATGGCTGACGGGTCGCACAAGGTCTCACCGGTCGTCACGTCCTTCAGACCGACACACGCGGCGATGTCACCGGCTCGGATTTCACTGACCTCTTCACGGTTGTTGGCATGCATCTGCACGATCCGACCGATGCGCTCCTTCTTGCCGCGGATCGGGTTGTACACACTGTCACCCTTTTTCAGCACACCCGAATACACACGGACAAAGGTCAACTGGCCGACAAACGGGTCCGTCATCAGCTTGAACGCGAGGGCGGAGAACTTTTCGCTGTCGTCGGCCCGGCGGGTCACGAGGGCCTCGTCCTCGTCGGTGCCCTTGACCGGCGGGATGTCCACCGGCGACGGCATGAATTCGATCACGGCGTCGAGCATGCGCTGGACGCCCTTGTTCTTGAACGCGGAGCCGCACAACATTGGCTGAATTTCGCTGGCGATGGTGCGTGTGCGGATGCCGAGCTTGATCTCGGCCTCGGTCAGGTCGCCCTCTTCCAGGTACTTATTCATCAGCTCTTCCGAGCTTTCGGCCGCCGCTTCGACCATCTTCTCGCGCCACTCCTTGGCCGTGGCCAGGAGTTCGTCGGGTATCTCGCGGTATTCGAACTTCATGCCCTGTGTCGCCTCATCCCAGATGATGGCCATCATCTTGATCAGGTCCACGACACCGGTGAAGTTCTCTTCAGCGCCAATCGGGATCACGATCGGTACCGGATTGGCCTTTAGGCGCAATTTCATCTGGTCGTAGACCTTGAAGAAGTTGGCGCCGGTCCGATCCATCTTGTTGACGAACGCCAGCCGCGGCACCTTGTACTTGTTGGCCTGGCGCCAGACAGTTTCCGACTGCGGCTGCACGCCACCGACAGCGCAGTAAACCATGCACGCGCCATCGAGCACTCGCATGGAGCGCTCGACCTCGATCGTGAAGTCGACGTGGCCAGGGGTGTCGATGATGTTGATTCGGTGCTCGGGCAAGGACGTGTCCATGCCTTTCCAAAAGCCGGTCGTGGCCGCGGATGTGATCGTGATGCCGCGCTCCTGTTCCTGTTCCATCCAGTCCATCGTCGCTGCGCCATCGTGCACTTCGCCGATCTTGTGGTTCACGCCGGTGTAAAACAAAATTCGCTCGGTCGTGGTGGTCTTGCCGGCATCAATGTGCGCGGAAATACCGATGTTGCGATAACGTTCGATGGGGGTAGCGCGAGCCATGATCAATCCTTAGTTGCTCGAAAAATTCAAACTGCCGCCGTGTCTTGCTCCGCACCGGCAACAAGACCTGCGACACGACCTGCGGAACACGCGGCCTGCACTGAAGGTGCAGCCAGCGGCTCCGGGACTAGCTTCCGGCGGCCACCGAGCCCGCACAAGGGGGGCTGGGCGCCAGCCTCAGACCAGGCGCAAGGGCCTTTTTTCAGAAGCGGAAATGGGAGAACGCTTTGTTGGCTTCGGCCATGCGGTGCACTTCGTCACGCTTCTTCATGGCGCCGCCGCGGCCTTCTGTCGCCTCCATCAGCTCATTGGCGAGGCGCATGGCCATGGACTTCTCACCGCGCTTGCGGGCAGCCTCCTTGATCCAACGCATCGACAGCGCCAGCCGGCGCACCGGACGCACTTCGACCGGCACCTGGTAGTTGGCACCGCCGACCCGGCGGGATTTCACCTCCACCATCGGCTTGACGTTGTTGATGGCCATCGTGAACGCCTCGACCGGGTCTTTGCCGGGATTTTTTTTCTCGATCTGCTCCAGGGCGCCATAAATGATGCGCTCGGCCACAGCCTTCTTGCCGCCCTCCATGATCACGTTCATGAACTTGGACAACTCGACATTACCGAATTTCGGATCCGGCAGGATTTCACGTTTGGGGACTTCGCGACGACGTGGCATTTTTCACCTCTTGACTTCAGCTGGCAATCCGGCGGACCGCCCAGAGGCCATGACGACCCCCGCTTACTTGACCCACCCGGACGATTCCGGGGTTCGGGCCACACCTTCCGCAACCGCCATATTGGCGCTAACGGGAGAATTGCCGCCAACTCCCCAGGACCGGGGGTCGAGCGGCGACTCAAAACAAGAATCAGGCTTTCTTGGGGCGCTTTGCGCCGTATTTCGACCGCGATTGCTTGCGGTCCTTGACGCCCTGCAAGTCCAGCGAACCGCGAACGATGTGGTAACGCACACCTGGCAGATCCTTGACGCGCCCGCCACGCACAAGCACCACCGAGTGCTCCTGCAGGTTGTGCCCTTCACCGCCGATATAGGAGATAACCTCGAAGCCATTGGTCAACCGCACTTTGGCGACCTTGCGCAAGGCCGAGTTCGGCTTCTTGGGCGTTGTCGTATAGACACGTGTACAGACACCCCGACGCTGGGGAGAGTTCTGCATCGCTGGGCTTTTCGACTTGATCGTTTCGACTTCGCGCCCTTGACGCACTAGCTGGTTGATGGTTGGCACGAAAGCCTCCTTATGACCGGGCGCAAGATGCATCCGGGTGTAACGCCCCACAACGTTGGTTGACGCTGGTTGACGCTGGTTAACGTTGGTTAACGTTGGTTAAACAAAAAAATACACGGCCGTTCGGCAGTTTCCGAAAAGCCTTCGAGTATATCAGCGGAGAAAATTGATCGCAAGCCTTCCCATCGGAAATTTGCGTTGGATGCTGCGGCGATCGCGCAGGGTAAGAGTTTGAGCAGCGCGGGCCCGTCACCGCAAACTGCCCGATTTCGCCCCTTCCGAACTCGGAATGCGATATCGCCACCACGATCTGGGCACCCACCTTTTGCCCGCATCTCGGGCACCTATCAGATTTGCCGCGTCGTTCGACACAGGCTTCATGACCTTGTCGGCCGGACGCTCCGGCCCGTCCTGAAGCGATCGAACCCCGTGTGAACCGGAACACCGGACTACAGCATGGCCCCCGCTTAACGGATCCACAAGCGGAGGGCATCCCAGGCGCGACCGAGAGCCCCAGCCTGCGGCACTGCTTCGAGCGCCTGCAGCGGAAACTCTGCCAATGGCGCGTCTCCGAGCGACACCTTGAGGGTCGCAACCACCTGCCCCTTGGCAAAAGGCGCCACCAAAGGATCCGGGCGCGCGATGCTGGTCTTGATTTTCGACGCACTGCCCGCGGGCACCGCCACTACCACCATCTGTGCTCGGCCCAACTGCACCGTGGCGTCTCTCCCCTTCCAGACCGCTGGTGAGGCGATTGCCTGCCTGGCATCGAACAGCTTGACCGCCTCGAACGCGGTGTAGCCCCAGTTGAGCAGCTTCTGGGATTCGTTGGCGCGCGTGTTTTCGCTGGCGGCTCCCAGCACGATGGATAACAGGCGCCGGCCGCCGGCGGCCTCCACCGAGCCAGCCACCGCACCGGCTTGCGCGAGGTTGGGGAAATCGCGCTTGGCCGTGGCCACCATGCAATACCCTGCAGCATCCGTGAAGCCGGTCTTCAGTCCATCGACCGATGGGTCGCGGAACAACAGCAGGTTGCGGTTGCTGTCGTTGGTGGCCGGAGTGCCTGCATAACGGTACTTCTTGATCGCGTAATAAGCCACATACTGGGGAAAGTCGCGCATCAGCCGCGTGGCGAGAATACTCAAGTCGCGCGCAGTCGTGCCATGCCCTGGCGCCGTCAGACCTTCCGGATTCATGTAGGTGGTGGATTTCATCCCCAGCGCCTTCGCCTGATCGTTCATCAACTGGACAAATCGCTCGACGCTGCCCCCGACACCCTCAGCCAACGCAACGGTCGCATCGTTGCCGGATTGGACAATCATGCCCTTGATGAGGTCCTCGACTGGCACCTGCATCTTGGGATCGATGAACATGCGCGAGCCACCCATCTTCCAGGCTCGTTCACTGACGGGCAAGGTCTGGCGGAGGTCCAGCTTTTTGGCCTGCAATGCGTCGAACACCAGGTAGGCGGTCATCAATTTGGTCAAGGACGCTGGCTCCACCGGCATGTCGACGTCCTTCGCCGCCAGTATCTGACTTGCGGTTACATCCAGCAGCAAATAGGACCTGGCGGCAATCTCGGGTGGCGGCAAGGGTTGCGCTGCCAACGACAGCGACAAGGCGGCGGCAAGCGCAAGAATGAATTGTTTCATGGGTTCTGGCGTCGTGGTACGGACTGCGCGATCAGACCGGCCAACCGGCCGGCAGACACAGTGAGGCGAACAGTGGAAAGGGTCAAGCAGTCGATTGCAGGTGGCGCGTCACGAGGGATCGAAGCAGACCCAATTGTCCGTGAAAAAAATGCGATGCCCCTGGCACCACGGTAACCGGAAGGTTTTGCGGACGCGCCCAGTCGAACACTTCCGTCAGCGCAACCGTGTCGTCCCGCTCGCCATGGATGACCAGGGTTTGCGGCTGCAGGTCGGCCGCCACCGGCGGCACGGCAAACCGCCCGGTCGCCGCGCCCACCAGCACGATTTGCGCGATCGCACGTTCGGAGCGCAAATGCTCAACAGCGCTGCAGGACACGAATGCACCGAACGAAAATCCGGCCAGTGCGAGCGGTCCGCTGGCCGCACAACCGGCGACCACCGCCAGCAAGTCGTCGAGTTCGCCTCGTCCATTGTCATGGATGCCAGCACTGCCACCGACGCCACGGAAATTGAACCGCACAGCGCTCCACCCGCACTGGACGAAAGCCCGCGCGAGGGTCTGCACCACCTTGTTGTCCATCGTGCCGCCGAACAGCGGGTGGGGATGGGCGATGACCGCGACACCGCGGCGCACCTCGCCTGCGCCGGGACCCGGTTCGTCACGCAACAGTTCCAAAGCGCCGACAGGCCCGGCCAACAGGCTCTTGCGCGAGGACGCGTTCACGGCGAACAACTCCGACTGGTCAAAATCAGCGCCCCATCTGCGGCGGGATCAGCAGCCGTTCGACAACCTTGCCGTTCTTGAGATGCGACTCGACAATCTCGTCGATATCATGTGCGTCGACGTAGGTGTACCAGACCGCCTCGGGGTAGACGACAGCAACCGGGCCTGCCGAGCAACGGTCGAGGCAGCCCGCCTTGTTGACCCGGACCTTGGCCGGTCCGGCCAGTCCCAGTTCCTTGACCTTCTGCTTGCAACGGTCGAACCCCTGCTGGGCCGCGTGCTGGGCGCAGCATTCCTCGCCGTTCTTCCGCTCGTTGAGGCAGAAGAAGATGTGGCGCTCGTAATAGGAGTTGGTTGTCGAAAAGATCGGGATTGGCATGGATGGCATGTCGGGATTCTAATTTTTCCGCTCGGAACGCCATATGGTCGACAGCAGGTAGACCAGCGTGGCATAGGGCCACAACCAGCCGAGCCACTGCGCCAGTCCGTGGAACCGGATAAAGCGCCCCTGCACCCAGGTCTGGAGGGTCTGGGAAAAATACGGGTCCGCCGGCGCCTGATTGAGCAGGCTCAGGTAGACGCCCAAGGCTAGCAGTGCGACTGACGCACTGGCGCGCGGTGGCGCCGTCACCAGCAGCACCGCGACGACCGGCGCTGTCGCCAGGGCCGCCAGCACGGAGGCCTGCATCCAGTCCCAGGCATGTTGCGGCCCGTAGGTCAAGGCGGCGGACAAGCCGGTGGACAGGATTCCCGCAGCCAGGATCAGCACCACCAACATGGCGCGTCGACGGCGTGACTGGATGATGCAGTAGCCAACCAGACACGGAATGAGCATGCCCAGCAACACGCACACAAACTCGGCCGACGGCACGAGCGGCTGCAATTCGAGTTCGCGAACCGGGATCCATTCCAGGAAGGGCGTGTCCTCCAGCGCGGCCATCACCGCCGACTCCAACCGCTCGAGGACCTGGCCCAGGCCCAGCGGAACCGCGGCAGGGAACAACAGGGCGATCGGCCACAGGGCCAGCAAGACCAGGCCGCCGCTGGCTTCAGGCAGGAACCAGCGGGCGCGAAACCGGCTCCAGCGGTCGATCGCCCCGATCTTCTCCATCGCCGTCGCCAGCACCGCGCCGAGCCAGCCACCCACGACGTTGAGCGCCAGATCGACGTTCGATGGCACCCGCTCTGGCAGGTAACTCTGGAGCGTTTCCATCAGCAGCGACAAACCGGCACAGACCAAGGCCGTTCGCACGATCACCCGGCGACCGCGACCGGTGCGCCACGCGGTCAAGGCGAGCAGGAATCCGGCCGGCACGTATCCGATGATGTTGGACACGACGTCGAACGCAGTCCAGTACTTGGGCCACGGTGCCGTCATGAAGGCCCACGGGGCGATTCCCTGGTCACGCCAATCGCCGAACGGGTACAGGCTGGCGTACACGATCAGACCGACGAAGCTGAGCGCCAAAGGCCAGGCCGACGTCCTTTGCATGGGCGTCAAAGGTTCAAAATGGCTTGACCACCACAAGAACCACCGCGGCGAGCAGCATCAGCACCGGTGCCTCGTTGAACCAGCGGAACCAGACATGGCTGCGCCTGTTTTCCCCTGCCGTGAAACCACGCAACATGCTGCGGCACAGCTGTTGGTAGCCGATCGCCAGAACCACGATGCCCAATTTGGCATGCAGCCATCCACTGCCCGGCCCGAAGCCGAAACCCGGTACGCCCCACAACAAGACCCACAACCAGATGCCGAAGCCCAATGCGGGCCACGCCAGCAGAGCGGTGAAGCGGTAGAGCTTGCCCGCCATCAGCAACAGGCGCGCTCGTTCAGCGACCGAATCGGGCGCCACCATAGCCAGATTGACGAATATCCGCGGCAGATAGAGCAGGCCGGCAAACCAACTCGCCACGAACACAATGTGCAAGGACTTGACCCAAAGCATCAGATCAGTTTAGGCCAAAAGCAGGCGGGTCCGCCTGGCGCGTAGTCGGTGGCGCAGCCATTCATCCAGCCGACGGCACCTCCAGCAGTGCAGCCCATGCTGGGCGCACCAAAAAAAACCCCAGCACGTGGGCTGGGGGATAAGCCTTTTTTGCTGTCACACATCAAGGCCCCGCTCAGGGAGGAAAAGCGGGGGGCGGCGAACCGCCCACACGCAATCTAGCAAATATGAGGCCGTGATTCAAGCTTTTTGTTACAAATGTGTATCTGCAACGACAGTATGGGACTGACGATCCGTATGCGATTCGGCACGCAGCGACCGCCTGTGCCGATCGTCCATTCGTGGATCAGGCACAATTTTCACCATGACACACTTTGCCAGTTATCCCCTGGGCCGCCCGCGTCGCCTGCGTCGCGACGCGTTCACACGCAACCTGGTACGTGAGAACCGCCTGAGTCCGCATGACCTGATCTACCCGGTGTTCGTGCTGGACGGCCATCAGCGTCGCGAAGCTGTCGTATCGATGCCGGGCGTGGACAGGCTCAGCCTGGATTTGCTACTGCCCGTGGCTGAGCGCTGCGTGGCACTCGGAATCCCGGTGATGGCGCTGTTCCCGGTGATTGATCCGGCGTTGAAGACCGCTGACGGTCAGGAGGCATGGAACCCGAACGGGCTGGTCCCACGCGTCGTGCGTGAACTTAAAAAGCGCTTTCCCGAACTCGGTGTGATGACCGATGTGGCGCTGGATCCGTTCACCAGCCACGGCCAGGATGGATTGCTCCACCCGGACCCGGCGGAAAACGGGTACATCCTCAATGACGAAACCGTCGAGGTACTGGTGAAACAGGCCCTCACGCAGGCCGAGGCCGGGGTCGATATCGTCGCCCCCAGCGACATGATGGACGGCCGCATCGGCGCCATCCGGCACGCACTGGAGGCACGCAAGCTCATCCACACCCGCATCATGGCGTACAGCGCCAAGTATGCAAGCGCGTTCTACGGGCCGTTCCGGGATGCCGTCGGCTCGGCCGCCAACCTGGGCAAAGGCAACAAGAAGGTGTACCAGATGGACCCCGGCAATGGCGACGAGGCGCTGCGTGAAGTGGCGATGGACATTGCCGAAGGGGCCGACATGGTGATGGTCAAGCCCGGCATGCCGTATCTGGACATCGTGCGCCGGGTCAAGGATGAATTCCACGTACCGACATTTGCCTATCAAGTGAGTGGTGAATACGCCATGCTCAAGGCCGCGGCCCAGAACGGATGGCTGGAGCATGATTCGGTGATGCTCGAGAGCCTGCTCGCGTTCAAGCGGGCGGGGGCAGATGGGGTGTTGACCTACTTTGCGGTCCAGGCGGCAGAGTTGCTGAATGGGCAGTGACGCGAACCGCCATGCGCGTCTTCCTGATCACTCCTGGCGGGGTCACTGAGTCGGACTCCCTGCCCGACAACGCGCCTGCCGACGGGTATGTGTGGGTGTCATGCACGCACCCGGAATTCGAGGCCCGGGTCGCTGAGGTGCAGGCTTCGCTACAGAGAGTGTGCGGGATGCAATTGGTCGATCTGCACGTCAGCGACCTGCGCAACCAGCAACTGACCTCGCGATACGACTACACCGCCCAGTACGACCTGATGGTGTTTCGACGCCTGGCCAGCGGTCATGGCCACGCGACCACCGCGCCCGGCCGCGGTGGCCCGCCGATATTGCGGCGCATCGACACCAGCCCGGTCGGGTTTGCCTTGTTCGACCAGTTGCTATTGACGGTGCACCCCGACGATTGCAGTGTGCGCGACGCCTATGCCACGAGGCTGCTGGCTGCAGCCGCGGAGCATTCCCGCAGCGCGATGGCGGGCGCGCGCGTTCCGACCAGCCCGCCCGACCTGATGCTGCGCGTCATCAACCTGATGGTGGACGGTTACCTGGACTTGCGCCGCGATCTCAGCCGGCAGCTGGACCACTGGCAGGTCGAATTGTTGTCCCCAAAAACGCGGTTCAATAACTGGGCGGCGCTGCTGGCGGCCAGGCTGTCACTGCATGCGCTCGACGATATCAGCGAAGACCAGCGCATCGCGCTGCAGGACTGGATCGCCGCCCTGAAAGAGTGGCCGGAAGCCGACACACCGGCGAAACGCAAAGAGCAGGATCTGCTGAATGTGCGCAGTCGCGATGTGCTGGAGCACATCGAACGTGTCGTGCGCCATGTGCACCGGCTCGAGCAGAACATCGAGACCACGGTGCAGATGCATTTCAATGCGCAAAGCAACCGCACCAACGAGATCATGCGCACGCTCACCGCGCTGACGGCCGTGTTCCTGCCGCTGAACCTGATCACCGGATTTTTCGGCATGAACTTCGAATACCTGCCCCTGGTGCATCGGCAAACCGGCCTGTGGTGGGCAGTGGGCATCATGGCCGGTGTCGGTACGGCGTTCGCGGTGTTCCTCTGGCGCAAGCGTTTTCTGGCCCGCACAACGCGCTGAGCCCGCAACCGCTCGCGCCAACGCTACACCCAGGGCGCCACCAGTTGCTCGGCGTCCAACGCCTTGCGCACTGCCGGGCGCTGCAGCACGCGCTGCAGGTAAGCGCCCAGACACGGCCGGTCACGGGCGGGCATGCGGGCGAAGTTCCGCGTCCAGCGGCACAACATCAGGCCATAAGGATCGAGCACGGAGTAGTCCGCGCGGTGGCCCTGCCTATTGCCCATAAATACCGCTGAACATTGTTGCGCGTAGCGTTTATCGTCGCGCAGTGGAAGTTCAAAGCCAGATCAAGCGCACGTTGTCCGAGCCCGATTCAATCAAGATTGTTCGTGGGCTGTTGCGCGAGGATGGCGATGCGTATCGCTCGACGTTTGCCGATGCGGTGTGCCGGCGTTTTGGATTTC
>JANOUM010000117.1:0-2611 GCA_031416855.1 Rhodoferax sp.
CACGACCGCCGCAGTTTCGGGCTCCTCGCGCCGCACCAGCGCGTCGGAACCGGTCACCGCCAGCGCACGTGTGGTCGGAATGCCCAAGCCATGCATCGCCTCCGAACACTGAAACTCCCGGATCGAACTGCGCAGCACCGCCCGGCCATCACCCATGCGGGAGTAGGGCGTCTTGCCGGAGCCCTTGAGTTGCAGCTCCTGCGCCTGTCCGTCGGTACCGGCGATATCGCCAAGCAGAATCGCCCGGCCGTCGCCCAGCTGACCAGCCCATTGCCCGAACTGGTGCCCGCTGTAGACACTGGCCAGCGGCCGGGAGCCCGGCAACAACTGGTTACCTGCGAACGCCTGCAGCGCTTCGTCGGATTGCATCCATCGCGCGTCGAGCCCCAGTTCTTGCGCCAGGGTATCGCTGCGCGCGACCCAGTAGGGGGCCGGCAAGGGCGTCGGGCGCAACGCCGTATGAAACTGCGGGCCCAGCGCGGCGAATCGGTTGCCCAGGGCCAAGGGCTTGCGCGGGGCGTCGGTGCGGGCCGGTTCGGCGATCATGTCCATGGCAGGAATTGTCCCGCAGACGACCCACCCCCTGGGGGCCGAGGGAATTTCCGGGTACGGGTCGGTGCCGCCATGGGCAATACTACGGGCCTGTCGCGACGCGATGGCCCCCCCCGGCCCATTGACCACCACCCTACGGAGTTCTCCCCATGCTTGGCCTGATGCAAAACCAACCGTTGATGATTTCGTCCCTGATCGAACATGCCAACCGCCACCATGGCGAGGGACACATCGTGTCGCGTCGGGTCGAGGGCGACATCCACCGCTGCACTTACCGGGACATCGCGTCCCGTTCGCGCCAGGTGGCGCACGCGCTCGACGGCCTGCAATTGGCCTTCGGCGACCGGGTTGCCACGCTGGCCTGGAACGGCTACCGGCACCTGGAGTTGTATTTCGGTGTCAGTGGCACTGGCCGGGTGCTGCACACGCTGAACCCACGCCTGCACCCGGACCAAGTCGCCTGGATCGCCAACCACGCGCAGGACCAGGTGTTGTGCTTCGACATGAGTTTTCTGCCCATCATCAAGGCCATCCAGGGCAAGGCCACGACGATCCGGCATTACATCGCGTTGTGTGACGCCGACAAACTGCCGGCAGACACGGGCATCGGCGGCTTGACCAGTTATGAAGCCTGGATCGCGCCGCATCCCGCCACTTACGCCTGGCCGGAGTTCGACGAAGAAACCGCCTCCAGCATGTGTTACACCAGCGGCACGACCGGCAATCCCAAGGCCGCGCTCTACAGCCACCGGTCGACGATCCTGCACGCCATGGCCGCCAGCCTGCCGGATGCATTGAACATGAGTGCGCGCGACAGCGTCCTGCCGGTGGTGCCGATGTTCCACGTCAATGCCTGGGGACTGCCGTACGCCGCGGCCATGACCGGTGCCAAGCTGGTGTTTCCGGGGCCGGCGATGGACGGCAAGTCGATCTTCGAACTGATCGAAGGCGAGAAGGTCAGCTTCGCTGCGGGTGTGCCTACTGTCTGGCAGATGATGCTGTCGCACATGCAGGCCGGCCAGCTTCGGTTCGCGACGCTCAAGCGCACGGTGATCGGTGGCTCGGCATGCCCGCCGGCCATGATCACCGCCTTCAACGACGACTATGGCGTCGAGGTGCTGCACGCCTGGGGCATGACCGAAATGTCGCCGTTGGGCACGGTCTGTACCCTCAAGAACAAGCACCTTGCCATGTCCCCGGGCGACAAGATGAAGGTCCGACTCAAGCAGGGCCGTGGCATCTATGGGGTGGACATCAAGATCGTGGACCCAGACGGCCGCGAATTACCCTGGGACGGCAAAGGTTTTGGCGACCTGCTGGTCAAAGGTCCGTGGATCATCGCCAACTACTTCAACGCGGATGCGCCTTCGCCCCTGGTCGACGGCTGGTTTCCCACTGGCGACGTGGCCACCATTGATGCCGACGGCTACATGCAGATCACCGACCGCAGCAAAGACGTGATCAAATCCGGCGGCGAGTGGATCAGTTCGATCGATGTGGAAAACATCGCCGTGGCGCATCCAGCCGTGGCGATGGCCGCCTGCATCGGCGTGAAGCACCCGAAATGGGATGAGCGCCCGATCATCGCGGTGGTGAAAAAGCCCGGCGCCGACGTCACGCGCGAGCAGCTGCTGGCGTTCTACGAGGGCAAGATCGCCAAGTGGCAGGTGCCCGACGACGTGGTGTTCGTCGACGCGATTCCACTCGGTGGCACCGGCAAGATGCAAAAAACAAAGCTGCGCGAGATGCTGAAGGATTACGCGCTGCCCGGTGTGTGAGCGGCGGCTGATGGCAGGGTCCACCGGCGGATGGAAGTAAGCTTGGAGATGCGGGACAAGGGCAATACTGTTCAGTTTGTCATCCCGGACTCGATCCGGGATCCATGGATTGCGGGTCAAGCCCGCAATGACAGCTGCAGAATATTGCGAGTCAGGCCCGCAATGACACCGTATAAGTGAACCGTATTGCGGCTTAGGGCAATCCCTATCGTCGCCTGACCCAAATCGCGGTACCCTCGCTACCGTCTGTACCAAGGAGTGTTCAAGATGAAGTTTGTTAT
>JANOUM010000118.1:0-7804 GCA_031416855.1 Rhodoferax sp.
AAAAACCAGCACCTGAACCTGGTTCATGCGGTCGTCGACCGATCGGGTGGCGGCTTCGAGCGCCACACCGCGTGCCAGTTGCGCGGCGACGGCGTCCAGCGAGTCGCGTTGCACCAGCGGCGGCGCCGAGGCGGCACAAGCACCACCCGGGGCGCGCAATCCGTTCAGCAGCCGCAGCAAATCGGCGGTCTGTGCGTTGGCCTGCAGGGCCAGCGCGATGCATGCGCCGGCGGCTGCGCGCAGCAAGGTCTGGGAGGAGGTCACGGTGTCGGTGGGCCGATCTGGTGTGGCAGGTCCTGTCGTGCGGGCATTGTGTCACGCAGAGCAGTCGAGCCGTGCGCCACTACCGACTGGGACGTCGTCATCGAGCGAACGCCACTGCGCCGCCAAGCAGTGGGGTGCCAAGCCGGAAACCGCGCCGCCGATCTGGCAGTATGGCGGACATGGACACCTCCCTACCCCCCCTGATCCAGGCCCTGCTCGAGCCGCAGCGTTACCCGGGCGCCGTGCAGCAGGTGACACTGGTGCAGACCCACATCTCCTGGGTGCTGCTGGCGGGCGCTTACGCCTACAAGATCAAAAAGCCACTGAAGTTGCCATTTCTGGACTTCAGCACGCTGGAACTCCGCCGCACTTGCTGCTGCGACGAGTTGCGGCTGAACTGCCGCTTTGCGCCCGACATCTACCTGGACGTGCTCGCCATGGCCGGTACGCCGGACGATCCGTCCTGGGGCGACAGTGGCCCGGCGATCGAATACGCCGTGCGCATGCGCCGCTTCAACGAAGACGGACGGCTCGACCATATGTGCCGGCGCGGCAGCCTGCGCCCGGAGCACCTGTCCGATCTGGCCGCAACGCTGACGGAATTTCATGCCCGCGCCGCGGTCGCGCCGCCAGCCTCGCGCTTCGGCTCGCCGGACCAGGTGCTGGCACCGACGCTGGAGAATTTCGACCAGCTGCAGCAACTGTTGCAAGCATCCGGACACCAGGCCCGGCTGGCACATCTGCGCCGGTGGACCGAGGCGGAATTCACGCAGCTCGCACCGCTCATCCTGGCCCGCAAGGCCGCAGGCCGGGTACGGGAATGCCACGGCGACCTGCACCTGGCCAATCTCGTGTGCATCGACTCCCGGGTGCGGATGTTCGACTGCATCGAATTCAACGACGACCTGCGCTGGATCGATGTGGCCAGCGAAATCGCCTTCACCTACATCGACCTGCTGGACCATGGGCGGCCTGGCCTGGCAAACTGGTTCGTAAATGAAGTCCTGAGCCGCAACGGGGACTACGACGGCGCCCAGCTGCTGCGCTTTTACGCGGTTTACCGGGCCCTGGTGCGGGCCAAGGTGGCGGCAATTCGCGACTCCCAGGCAGACGGCGCATCGCAGGTCGACGTCCTGAACTACCTGGCCCTGGCGGAGCAACTGGCACGCCCCGGACCCCCCAGGCTGGTGATCACCCACGGCCTCTCGGGTTGCGGCAAGTCGGTGGCTTCGACCCAACTTCTGCAGACCGACACCGGCGATGGCTGCCTGCGGCTGCGCTCGGATGTGGAGCGCAAGCGCCTGTTCCGCCTGCCCTTCCAGCAGCGCAGCGGCTCGGCCATCGGCGTGGGCATCTACGCACCCGATGCCCAAGTGCGCACCGACGCACACTTGCGCACCCAGTGCGCCATGCTGCTGCGCGCCGGCTGGTCGGTGGTGGTGGACGCTGCCTTCCTCAAGCGCGCCGAGCGCGACACCTTCCGCGCCCTGGCGCGCGAGCTGGGCGTCCCGTTCGCCATCCTGGCACCGGTCGCGGCACCCGACGCTTTGCGCGCGCGCATCGAGGCGCGCCAGGCCCTGGGGCACGATGCCTCCGAGGCCACGGTGGCGGTGCTGGAACAACAGATGCAGTGGATCGAGCCGCTGGGGCCGGATGAACCCGCCCTGCTGCTGGACCCAGGCACTGCGGGATAGCGGCAACAGCCTGCACACCGCGACGCGGCGCTACTTGCCGAACAGGCGGTTGCGGGCATGCTCCAGGTGGCTGCGCATCGCCTGACCGGCAGCGGGCCCGTCCCGGCGCTGGAGCGCGGCGAGCACCGCCTCGTGTTCCACCTGCACCAGCTTTTGCCGCTCGATACTCTTGAACAGCGACAGGTTGCGCATCAGGTTCATGCTCACCAGCACCTGGGCCTGCATGGACGCGATCGCCGAGGTGAAAAACTGGTTGCCCGAGGCGCGGGCGACAGCGAGGTGGAAGTCGAAATCCTCGCTGGCGCCGACCGCCTGCTCCGCGATCACCTGGTCGAGCTGCTCGCAGCAACGCACGATACGCACCAGGTCGGCGTCACTGGCCATGCTGGCGGCCAGCGCCGCAGCACCCGACTCGACCACGATGCGGAAGTCGAAACAGCGCTGCACGTCCGACAGCGATTCGAGCGGCGTGAAGCGCGGCACGTCGGGGTCGGGGCGCCTCGTCACGAAGGTGCCCGAGCCCTGCCGGGTGCTGGTGATGCCGTCGGCGCGCAGGCGCGCGAGCGCCTCGCGGATGGTCGGGCGCGAAGCTTCGAAGCGCTCGGTCAGGGCCAGCTCGGTCGGCAGCTTGTCGCCCTCCTTGAACTCGCCCGTCACGATCGAGCCCAGGATCTCGCGGTAGACACGGTCCACCAGGCCAGTGCCGGGCTGGGTACCCATGGTCATTGCGGCGGCGGTTGCTGCTGCTCGTAGGCCAGCAGGGCACGGGCCAGGGCCTGGATTTCGTCCATGCGCTCGGGCGGAGACGCGCTCAGCAAGGGCAGCTGCGCACCCATATCGGCCACGCCGCTCAGAGTGACGGCGTCGTGCAACACGCGGATCAACGACACGGATTCACGTAGGTTCTCCAATGGCATGAAGCGCGCGTGGATCTGCTCGGCGCTGCTCAGATCGCCGCTTTTCAACGCCTGCAGCAACGACATGCAGGCGCGCGGCGCGATGCAACCGCAGCCGGTGGTGAACGAGGCCAGGCCAAAACGGGCCAGGTGCACCGGAGCCGGGCGCTCGCCCATGCCGCTGACAATGCGCGCCGCCCCGATGCGCTGCACCAGCGCGCCCAGGAACGGGTCGCGCGCCGGGTCCTCGCGCACCACGGCGTACTTGATCGCCAGGATGCGGCCTTCGTCGACCAGCAAGCCGATGCGATCGATGTCTATCGTCTGCTCGCTCTTGAGGTACAAGGTCACCGGCATGCCAGCCGCGTCGACGAACCGCCGAATGCCTTCGACCATGCCTTCGGGGCTGGTGAACCCCTGCATGGGCAGGACCATCGCGGTGCGGTAACCACTGCCGCGCAGCAACCGCGCCTGCTCCATCATGCGGCCGAAGTCCGGGCCGACGGCAGGGATCACACGGGTCGTCTCGCGCGTGCCCATGGATACCAGATCCAGCATTTGCGCGTAGTCCTGCAGCCCGCTGTGGTACAGGTTGGCATTGCCACCGTACAGCAGTATGCGCTGACCGCCGGCCTCGATGTGGCGGATCAGGCGCTGGTTGTTCGCGATGTCGATCGACAGGTCCTGGTGGCGAGCCAGCGGCGGGACCGCCAGCACCGAACTGGCAAATTCCTCCACCGACAAGGGCAATGTGTTCATGGTGTGCGGGTCGTGGCACCCCCCGGCCCAGGCGCAGGCACGGATAGAGCTGATCCACGTAAAAATATTGTATGACAGCTTACAGAATGTCAGGCAACTATCTGACCAACATGTCGGCGTTTTGGCATTTTTGATTAAAAACTCCACCACATCGGGCCGCATTAGGGTTTAACCTTGGTTGACACATAAAAACTTGTCTGACAAAGTCGCCGGAGAACTTCCACTGGAGAGACCCCATGAGACACGATACTTTCAAGGCTGCAGCCGGTACCAGCGCCGGTCGGCGCACGGTACTCAAGGGCTTCGCTGGCGCCGCCGCGCTTGCGGGCATGGGCGGCTCCGCGCTGGCGCAGCAATCCAAGGAAGCGCCGGCCCTGGCCAAACTGGTCAGCGAGGGCAAGCTGCCGGCCCTGGCACAACGGCTTCCGTCCGCCCCGCTCGTGATTCAGGCCGAGAAGGTCGGGGTTTATGGGGGTGCATTGCGCCGCGGCCTGCGCGGCAGCGCCGACCACAACGGCATCCTGCGCATGGTCGGCAACCAGGGCCTGGTGCGCTGGAACATGGCCTTCACCGAAGTGCTTCCGTGCGTGGCGTCCAAGTGGGATGTCAATGCCAGCTCCACCGAGTTCACGTTCACGCTGCGCCCAGGCATGAAGTGGTCCGACGGCAAGCCCTTCACGGCCGACGACATCGTGTTTTCGATCGAGGACTGTGCCAAGAACCCCGAGTTGTACAAGTCGGTGCCCTCGACGCTGGTGATCGCGAACAAACCGGCGCTGGTGACCAAGATCAACGACAGCACGGTGAAATTCACCTTCGCCACGCCCTACGCCTTGTTCCTCGAACAGCTAGCCACACCGCTGGGCCAGTACCCGACGCTGTTTCCCAAGCACTACGCCAGCCAGTTCCACCCCAAGTACAACACCAACGTCGCCGCGCAGGCCAAGGCTGCCAACCTGTCCGACTGGGCGGCGCTGTTTCGCAACAAGTGCGGCGACATCGAGATCCCGGCGCGCTGGGGCAACACCGAAAAACCGACGCTGGACCCATGGGTCGTCACCGAGGCCTATTCGGGCGGCGTCACCCGCGTCGTCATGGAACGCAATCCCTATTTCTGGCAGGTCGACCAGACCGGCCAGCAGCTGCCCTACATCGACCGGCTCAATTTCAGCATTGCGCAGGACGTGGAGTCGCTGATGCTCGACGCCTTGTCCGGCAAGCTCGACATCCAGGAACGGCACATCGACTCGCTGCAGAACAAACCCACGCTGTCGCAGAACATGCAAAAGGGCGGCTACCGCCTGATCGAGCTCGTCAACGCCGGTGCGCAGCAGGTGCAGATCTACCTGAACCTGACGCACAAGGATCCGAAGATGCGCGAGATGTTTGCCAACAAGCAGTTCCGTCAGGCCTTGTCGCTGGGCATGAACCGCAAGGAGATCATCGACCTGGTCTACCTCGGCCAGTCCGAGCCCTACCAGACCGGCCCGCGGCCGGGCCACCCCTGGTTCAACGAAAAACTGTCGCGCCAGTTCACGAATTTCGACCCCAAGCAGGCCAACGATATCCTCGACCGGATCGGCTACAACCGACGCGACGCCGACAAGTTCCGCCTGCGCCCGGACGGGCAGAAGGTGTTCTTCTCGATCGACGTCATCCCCACGTTGTACCCGGATGCGGTGGACACGCTGGAGCTGGTCAAGCGCCACTGGGCCGACATCGGCATCGACATCAAGGTCAACACCATCGAGCGCGCGTTGTACTACACGCGCGGCGACAGCAACGACCACGACGCCGCCACCTGGCCGGGGCCTGGCGGCCTGGACCCGATGCTCGACGCACGCGACTATTTCGCCCAGCACATCCAGGGTTCGCGGTATGCGATCCCATGGACACAATGGTATGTGTCGGGCGGCAAGGACGGTCAGGAGCCCCCGGCCAGCCAGAAGTCGCGCATGAAGCTCTATGACGATGCACGCGCCACGGCCGACCTCAAGAAACGCGGTGAGCTCATGAAGCAAGTGTTCGACCAGTGCGCCGAGGCCTTCGAGACGATCGGCGTGTGCCTGGCCGTGAATTCCTTCGGCATTGCCAAGAACAACCTGCAAAACGTGCCCAAGAGTTATCCCAGCGCATGGTCCTGGCCCAACCCGGGGCCGGCCCTGCCACAGCAGTTCTTCTTCACCCGCACCTGACCGCCGCGCCAACGCATGCTGGTGTTCATCGTCAAACGGCTGCTGTGGATGCTGCCGTTCCTGGTGGCCATCAGCTTCCTCTCCTTTGTCCTGATCCAGCTGCCGCCGGGGGACTACGTCACCACCTACATCGCCACGCTCGCCGCCAGCAACGAGGTGGTAGACCAGAACACCGCCGCCGACCTGCGCAACCGCTTCGGGCTGGACCAGCCGATGGTGGTGCAGTACTGGAAGTGGATCTCCAACATCGCCTTCCACGGTGATTTCGGCCTGAGCTTCGAGTGGCAGCAGCCGGTGGGCGACCTGATCTGGGAGCGCATGGCCCTCACGCTGCTGCTGACCTTGTCGGCATTGCTGCTGACCTGGGGCATCGCGTTGCCGGTGGGTGTGTTCTCGGCGGTAAAGAAGTACTCGATCGCCGATTACATCGTCACCGGGTTGTCTTTCCTGGGCCTGGCCATCCCGAGCTTCCTGTTGGCGCTGGTACTGATGTACATCGCAGCGGTGGAGTTTGGCCAGAATGTGGGCGGCCTGTTTTCCGAGCAGTACCTCACCGCACCATGGAGCGTGGACAAGACCATCGACTTGCTGCAGCACCTGTGGATCCCGGTCATCATCCTCGCCGTATCGGGCACCGCCAGCCTGATCCGCGTGATGCGCGCCAACATGCTCGACGAGTTGCACAAGCCCTACGTGACCACGGCGCGCGCCAAGGGCCTGTCGGAGTTCACCTTGCTGGTGAAATACCCGCTGCGGCTGGCGCTCAACCCGTTCATCTCGACCATCGCCTGGCTGTTGCCCAATCTGGTGTCGGGTTCCATCATCGTGGCCATCGTGCTGAGCCTGCCCACGGCGGGGCCGCTGTTGCTGCAATCGCTGATGAGCCAGGACATGTACCTGGCCGGTGCCTTCATCCTGCTGATCTGCGCCTTGACGGTATTGGGCTCGCTGGTCAGCGACATCCTGCTGGCGCTGGTCGATCCGCGTATCCGCCTTGAGTAACGCCACCGCCATGACCGAAGACGCCCCGGCCTCCGGCCGCCTGGCTGTTGCGTCGCAGTGGCAGCTGGTATGGTGGGCCTTCAAGCGTCACCAGCTTGCGATGGCCGGGCTGGTGGTCACCATCGCGCTGTATGTCGTGGCAGTGGTGCCGGGTTTCTTTGCCGTCAACGACCCCTCACAGCAAAACGTGCGCACCGCCTTCCATCCACCACAGGCGCTGCACCTGATCGACAGTGGTGCCGACGGTGGCTGGTCGATCCGGCCTTACATCCACCCCTATGTGCTCAAGCGCGACCCGCAGACCCTGGCCTCGGTCTACCAGGAGGACCGCGCACGCAAGGTCTATCTGAAGATGTTCGCCGATGGCTACGAGTACTCGGTGTTGGGCCTGTTCACCACCCGGACCCATCTGTTCGCCTCGGAAAACGCACGCCAGCCGCTGTTCTTCTTTGGTGCCGACCGGCTGGGGCGCTGCGTCTACAGCCGCATCATGGTCGGCACGCAGATCTCGCTCTCGGTAGGCCTGGTCGGCGTATTGCTGGCGCTCAGCATCGGCATCGTGCTCGGAGGCATCTCGGGTTATTACGGCGGGCGGATCGATTTCGTGATCCAGCGCGTGATCGAGCTCGTGTTGTCGCTGCCCACCATTCCGATCTGGCTGGCAGCGTCGGCCGCCGTGCCGCAGAACTGGCCGGCCACGCTGAACTACTTCATGATCACGCTGATCCTGTCGCTGACCGGCTGGGCGCAACTGGCGCGCGTAGTGCGCGGGCGTTTCCTGAGCCTGCGCACCGAGGAGTTCGTCACCGCCGCGCGGCTCGACGGTGCGTCCGAGGGGCGCATTATCTTCCGCCACATGCTGCCGAGTTTCGCCAGCCACATCATCGCTGCCGTCAGCCTCGCCTTGCCCGCCATGATCATCAGCGAGACGTCGCTGAGTTTTCTCGGGCTCGGGCTGCGGCCGCCGGCGATATCCTGGGGCATTTTGTTGCAG
>JANOUM010000119.1:0-11823 GCA_031416855.1 Rhodoferax sp.
CGGCCACTCCGACTACCAGACCATCGTGGCCGATGTGAAGAAGTTCTCCGCCGGTGGCAAGACCGCCGTGGTGTCGACGATCAACGGTGACTCCAACGTGCCGTTCTACAAGGAACTCGGCAACGCCGGCCTGAAGGCCAAGGACGTGCCGGTCGTCGCGTTCTCGGTGGGTGAAGAAGAACTGCGCGGCGTGGACGCCAAGCCGCTGGTGGGCCACCTGGCCGCCTGGAACTACTTCCAATCGATCAAGAATCCGGCCAATACCGAGTTCATCAAGAAGTGGAGCGACTACGCCAAGGCCAAGGGCATCGCCGGCCACAAGGACAAGGCGCTGACCAACGACCCGATGGAAGCCACCTACATCGGCATCAACATGTGGAAACAAGCCGTCGAAAAGGCCAAGTCCACCGACACCGACAAGGTCATTGCGGCCATGGCTGGCCAGACCTTCAAGGCACCCTCGGGGATCACCTCCAAGATGGACGAGAAGAACCACCACCTGCACAAGTCGGTGTTCATCGGCGAGATCAAGGCCGACGGCCAGTTCAACGTGGTCTGGAAAACCCCCGGCCCGGTAAAAGCCAAGCCGTGGTCTCCGTACATTGAAGGCAACGACAAGAAGCCTGACGAGCCGGCGAAGATGCAATTGGCGAAGAAGTAGGAAGCTCCAGCGCGGCCCGCTCTGGGGTCCTGCAGTGTGCACCCCGCGGAGGTGCGGTTGCGCACTTCAAACCCGACCGCGGGCCGCTCGTCACGCTTCTTCCTTTCTTCGCGCGCCTCGGCGCATACAGCGGGAAGGTGCCGCATGGGCAGGTACCGCCGTGCCCAACCTACAGGTTCTTTCGATGGTGATACGTTTTCTCCTCCTCTTGTTGGCACTGCTCCTGGCACACCCCGCGTATTCCCTCACGGCCGCGCAAGCCCGGGGGATCGCGATAGGTGAAACGGATGCCCGTATGGAGGCCCTCAACAAGGCAGTCGCGACGGCTGACGACAGGACGGCGTCCTTCCTGCAGGCGCTGGCCGACGACGCGGTCAGGTTCGCCGGCGACAAGGTGTTCGTGGTGCGCGATGGCAAGGGCTTCGACCCGGTCACTGGCGCCGCGGTCGATATGCCGGAGTCCGCCGAGGAAGTCATCAACAACAACATGATGCGGGGCGAACTTGAGGCCGCGCAGGCCGGACTCAAGCTGTTCTCCAAGGATGAAAAGCTGCGCCGCGAAGGCATCAAGGTGCTGCAGGGGGAGAGTGACGAATCCAAGCTGCTGCTGATCGAGAAGGCCCTGGCGGCCGAGACCCACCCCCAACTCAAAGAGCAGTTGGGCCTGATCCGCTCGGCCGTGTTGCTGGGCAGTGGTGACAAGGGCAAGCGCCTGGCTGCGGCAAGCGCGCTGGCCCAAAGTGGTCACAGCAGCACCAAGACCTTGTTGCTCGAACGCCTGAAGGTCGAGGACGACCCGGAAGTGAAGGCCACCCTGGCGGCCACGCTGCGCACCGTGGATGCCGCGCTGGCCTGGGGTGACAGGCTGGGTGCGATGTTCAGCGGCATCAGCCTGGGCTCGATCTTGTTGCTGGTGGCGCTGGGCCTGGCCATCACCTACGGGTTGATGGGCGTGATCAATATGGCCCACGGCGAGCTGATGATGATCGGCGCCTATGCCACCTATGTGGTGCAGGGCCTGTTCCAGAAGTACCTGCCCGGCGCCTTCGACTGGTATTTGCTGGCGTCGGTGCCGGTCGCGTTCTTGGCCTCGGCGCTGATGGGCGCGGCGCTGGAGCGCAGCGTGATCCGGTTCCTATACGGCCGCCCGCTGGAAACCTTGCTCGCCACCTGGGGCATCAGCCTGATGCTGATGCAACTGGTGCGCACCCTGTTCGGTGCGCAGAACGTGGGCGTCGAGAATCCGTCCTGGATGAGCGGCGGCTGGCAGGTGTTGGGCAACCTGTCGCTGCCTTACAACCGCCTGGTCATCATCGGTTTTGCGGCCGTGGTACTGCTGGCGGTGGCGTTGCTGATCGGCCGCACCCGCCTGGGCCTGTTCGTGCGTGGTGTCACGCAGAACCGGCCTATCGCATCCTGCATGGGTGTCAACACGGCGCGCATCGACACCTATGCGTTTGCGCTGGGTTCGGGTATCGCGGGCCTGGCCGGCTGCGCGCTGAGTCAGGTCGGCAACGTGGGGCCGGACCTGGGCCAGGGCTACATCGTCGATTCCTTCATGGTAGTGGTGCTTGGTGGTGTCGGCCAGCTGGCCGGCACCGTGTACGCCGCGCTGGGACTGGGCGTGCTCAACAAGTTCCTCGAAGGCTGGGCCGGTGCCGTGCTGGCCAAGATCGCGGTGCTGGTGTTCATCATCATCTTCATCCAGAAGCGGCCCCAGGGCATCTTCGCGATGAAAGGCCGGAGCGCAGAAGCATGACCATGTCCGCTTTCAATGCCGCCGTTGCGCTTCCAGCCCGTTCGCCGGTCATGACCGGTCGCGGCTGGAGCGCCTTCATCATCGCCCTGATCGCCGTGTGCGCAGTGGCGCCGCTGCTCAACCTGGTGATACCTGCCGGCAGCATCTTCCACATGAGCGACTACGCGGTGGCGCTGGTCGGCAAGATCATGTGTTACGCCATCTGCGCGCTGGCGATGGATCTGATCTGGGGCTACACCGGCATCCTCTCGCTGGGCCATGGCGTGTTCTTTGCGCTCGGCGGCTATGCCATGGGCATGTACTTGATGCGACAGATCGGGCGCGATGGCAACTACAAGAGCGAGCTGCCCGACTTCATGGTTTTCCTCGACTGGAAGGAGCTGCCCTGGCACTGGACCTTCAGCGACAGCTTTGTGGCCACGCTGATCCTGATCGTGGCCGTGCCCGGGCTGGTGGCCTTCGTGTTCGGCTTCTTCGCCTTCCGCTCCCGCATCAAGGGCGTGTATTTCTCGATCATCACGCAGGCCATGACCTTCGCCGCGATGCTGCTGTTCTTCCGCAACGAGACCGGTTTTGGCGGCAACAACGGCTTCACCGATTTCAAGCGCATCCTGAACATCCCGGTGGCCACACCTACGATGCGCATGGCGCTGTTCGTGCTGACCGGGCTGACGCTGCTGGGCTTCTTCCTGTTCGCGAAGTGGCTGGTGGCCAGCAAGTTCGGTCGTGTGCTGCAGGCCATTCGCGATGCCGAGACGCGCGTGATGTTCTCTGGCTACAACCCGCTGGGCTACAAGCTCACCGTCTGGACCGTGTCGGCCATGATGTGCGGCGTGGCCGGCGCGCTGTATGTGCCCCAAGTCGGCATCATCAACCCGAGCGAGATGAGCCCGGCCAACTCGATCGAGATAGCGATCTGGGCCGCGGTGGGCGGGCGCGCCACGCTGATCGGCCCGATCGCGGGGGCCTTCATCGTCAATGGCGCCAAGAGCTGGCTGACGGTGGCCGCGCCCGAGTACTGGTTGTACTTTCTTGGGGCGCTGTTCATTGCGGTGACGCTGTTTCTGCCCCACGGCGTGGTGGGCCTGGTGAAGAAACTCAGCGCCAGGAAGCAGGCATGACGCCCGACCTGCTGGACGAGGGTGCCAAGCGCCTCGAACGCAGCCGGGCCACGCGGGCGGCAGGCAGCGGCAATACCGAATCGGGCGGCCGGGCGGCGGGCTTTTCACGCCTGGTGACCTCGCCCGAGGTCGACGTCACGCACGGCCGCATCCTGTACCTGGAGGATGTGAGCGTGAGTTTTGACGGCTTCAAGGCCATCAACAAGCTCTCGCTTGACATCGCCCCCGGCGAGCTGCGCTGCATCATCGGCCCCAACGGCGCCGGCAAGACCACGATGATGGACATCATCACCGGCAAGACCCGGCCCGACGCGGGCAGCGTGTTTTTCGGCAGCACCATCGACCTGCTGCGTTACCGCGAGTCCGACATTGCGCAGCTGGGCATCGGGCGCAAGTTCCAGAAACCCACGGTGTTCGAGCAGTTGACCGTGTTCGAGAACCTGGAGCTGGCCCTGAAGACCAACAAGGGTGTCAAGGCGTCGATGTTTTTCCGCCTGGATTCGGCGCAGAGCGACCGCATGGCCGAACTGCTGCGCACCATCCATCTGGCCGATCAGGTCAACCGCCTGGCCGGCAACCTGAGCCACGGCCAGAAGCAGTGGCTGGAGATCGGCATGCTGCTGATGCAGGACCCGAAACTGTTGCTGCTCGACGAACCCGTGGCCGGCATGACCGACGAGGAGACCGAACGCACCGCCGAGCTGTTCTTGAAGCTCAAGGGCCAGCACTCGCTGATGGTGGTGGAGCACGACATGGGATTCATTCGTACGATTTCGGAGATAGTCACCGTGCTGTGCGACGGGTCGGTGCTGGCTCAGGGCACGCTGGATCAGGTGCAGGCCGACGAGCGTGTGATCGAGGTGTACCTTGGCCGATGATTTGAAGCCCATCCTCGACGTCCAGGGCGTCAACCAGTACTACGGCGGCTCGCACATCCTGCGCGGCGTGGGTTTGCAGGCGACGCTCGGCAAGGTCACCGTGCTGCTGGGTCGCAACGGTGTCGGCAAGACGACTTTACTGAAGTCGCTGATGGGCCTGGTGCCGATCCGTACCGGCACGATCCAGTTCGATGGCAAGGCGATCCAGGGCGCGACCCCCTTCGAGCGCGCCCGTGCCGGCATCGGTTTTGTGCCCCAGGGCCGTGAGATATTTGCCCGCCTGAGCGTGGAAGAGAACCTGCGCATGGGCCTGGCCACCAAGAGCGCCAGCACGCCGATCGACCCCGAGCTGTATGAACTGTTCCCGGTGCTCAGGCAGATGCTGAATCGCCGTGGCGGCGATCTGTCCGGCGGCCAGCAGCAGCAGCTCGCCATCGCACGCGCCCTGGCCGCGCGGCCCAAGTTGCTGATCCTGGACGAACCCACCGAAGGCATCCAGCCCAGCATCATCAAGGACATCGGCCGCGTGATCCGCATGCTGGCGGATCGTGGCACCATGGCCATCCTGCTGGTAGAGCAGTACTACGACTTTGCTGAGGAACTGGCGGACGACTACCTGGTGATGCAGCGGGGTGAGTTCATTGCGCGCGGGCAGGGGGCAACGATGCAGGCCAACGGGGTGCGGCAGTTGGTGTCGATCTGAGCGCTGCTCCGTTGGCCGGCATCTGCCTGTGCGAGCCCGCGTGGGATCGCGGCGTCAGCGGCGCACACGACTTCGGCAACGTCAGTGACCGACGGATCGTCGATGTTGCATGCCGACGCTACAGCACCCAGGCCCTCCGGTTAAAGTCCCCTCCATGCACATCGCCATTCTCACTTTCGACGGCTTCAACGAACTCGACTCGTTCATCGCACTCGGCATCCTGAACCGCATCAAGGTACCTGGTTGGCGGGTCACCCTGTCCTGTCCGGCGCCCACGGTCACCAGCATGAATGGCGTGACCGTGCACGCCCAGTCGACCTTGGCCGAGGCCTGCGACGCCGACGCCGTGCTGTTCGGCAGCGGCATGAAGACCCGTGACATCGCCAATGACGCGAGCGTGATGGGGCAGCTACAACTCGACCCGTCGCGCCAGCTGATCGGTGCCCAATGCTCCGGCACACTGATGCTGGCCAAACTGGGCTTGCTGAAGGCGATTCCGGCCTGCACCGACCTCACCACCAAACCCTGGGTGCAGGAGGCCGGTGTCGATGTGTTGAATCAGCCGTTCTACGCCCGGGGCAATGTGGCGACTGCCGGTGGTTGCCTGTCGTCCCAGTACCTGGCGGCCTGGGTCATCGCGCGCCTGGAGGGGGTCGACGCAGCCAGGGCCGCCATCTATTACGTGGCACCGGTGGGCGAGAAAGAACCCTATGTGGATCAGGCGCTGTCGAATATCTCGCCGTACCTGCCCGTGGCCACCGCTTGACAAGGCGTTGAAGGGGCCCGCATGCAACCGCAAGAGCTGGAGCTGATGCACGAGATGGACCACAACGGGCTGCGGGATCTGCTCAAGCCCTTGCGTCGAGCAGGCTGAAGCTGCCGGAGCATTCAAGGGCAGATCAGGGAAACTTTCGGAAAATAGCGGCGGTAACGTGTCGGGTCGCGTGTCAACAACACCCAGCCTTCAGCTTCGGCATGGGCGCCGATGAAAAAGTCCGGCAACACACCGGTTTTGGTGCCCCTGGCACTGCGGTAACGCATGAAGGCGCGGCTGGCCAGAAATGCTGCCCGGGTGGTCAACGAACTGACCGTAATGCCCGTGGGCTTGAGAAACGACTCCAACTCGTCGACAGAATCGTAGGTGATGGCGATTTCGGCACAGACCATCGCATTGATCGTCAGCTTGTCTTGTGCCTTGGCCAGACGCAGCTGCGTAAGCGACCAGTCGCACCAGACGGGATCTTCGGAAATCACGTCGATGAGGACGTTGCTGTCTACAAGGACCATGGGCGCTACCTGTTCCAGTCGTCGCCGCGTGTTGCACGCATGATCTTCTCGGTGCTGGCGCCACGTTTGCCGCTGCCCTTCATGCGCTCGAACGGGTCTGCAGTGTTCGCATTGCGCGGTTCGGCAGGCGCTATCGCAACCCGGCCATCAGGCATGGGCTCGAAAGTGATCCGTTCTCCAGGGCCGATGCCCAGGAACCGCCGGATCTCCTTGGGCACGGTGACCTGGCTCTTGACCGTCAGTGCAGGGTTCATGGCGATTCCTCGAGAAAAGTAATACCAAAATGCATTGTATTACTTGCCATGGGGCTGTGCACCACACGACGCGTGCCGCAACTTATGTCGCCCAGATCCGCGGTAACCGCCCGGGCAGCCCCCACAGTGCCTGCCGCCACCCTGCCCACACCTGGCGCAGCAGGTCCATCGCTGGTTCCACCACCGGCGCCAGAACCCGCACCAGCACCACCTGGCGGTTCGGGCTGGTCGCGCCGGCGGTGTTCGCCAAAGCATGGGTTTGGATGATGTCGCGGGCGCATTCCAGCGCCGCTCGCACGCGCGCGCGTTCCAGCGGCGCGCCGGTGCAAAAAAACATCGAAGCCAGGCACTTGTGCCCGGCCAGGCCCAGCGGGCTGGCCATCAGCAAATCGTCGCTCGCATCGATGCGACCGCGCTCCAGCCACACGCCTGGCAGTTCGATGTGCTGCAGAAATCGCCCCGTCCTGTAGGGCTGGTCCGCATGCGGCAGGCCCAGCGCGGTTACGTCCCAGCCCATCAGTTCCGCGCCCGGCGCCAGGTCGATGCGCAACCGGTTCTCGGCCCGGCAGGCACTGTGAAGAATCGCCTCCAGGGGGAGCCACTCCAGTCGCGCGCCGGGGTCGAGCGTGATGCCGGTGTCCTGCAGGGCGGGCTCGCCTGCCGATCGGTAGAAGCGCGTGGCACCCGGCGTGGTCAGCAGCGCGTGGCTGCCGGCAGCCGCGTGGATGCCGATCTCCAACGTGTCGCCGCCCACCAGCCCGCCTGGTGGATGCACCAACACGTTGTGGCAGATGGCATCGCCTTCGGGGTACAGGCTTTGCAGGATGCGCAGTGGGCCGCTGTGCGCAAAGCGGGCCACGGTGCGGGCGGATTCAAAGGTGTAGTCAAGTGTCAGTCGGGCGTGCCAGGGCATGGCAGGAGTGTAGGCACAGCAGCGATGCGATACTTGCACCATGGTGGTGCCTCCCGGCGCCCGAGTTGCCCGACCAGTTGTCGTCCTCCCCCCTGTCCCCGCCGAGTTCTGCAGCCAGCCCCGGCGTTCCCGTGTTTGCGATGCTGGGTGGCATCGAGGCCGTGGTGCGGGGCATCATGTTGTCGGTCTACCCGCTGCTGCTGTATCGCGCCTGGGGCGACGCGGCGGTGGTGTCGAAGTGGTACTTCCTGGTCGGGATCGTGTCACTGCTCACCGGACTGTCCGTCCCGATGCTGTCGCGCCACCTGCCGCGCCGCTGGGTCTATACGCTGGGTGTGCTGCTGTATGTGCTGTCCGCGCTGTTCGGCCTTGCCGGCGGCAAATGGGCCACCCCGGCCCTGCTGTGCCACGTGACGGGCACCGCCATCGCGTTCGTTTGTTACAACGCCTATGTGCTGGACAACGTGTCCAAGGCGACGTTCGGCCACCTCGAATCGCGCCGTCTGATGCTGGGCGGATTCGGCTGGACGGTAGGGCCGGTGCTGGGCGTCTGGTTGTTGCGCGTTTGGCATGGTGCACCGTTTGTAGTGGTGGGCCTCGCGGCTTTGGGCATGCTGCTGGCGTTCTGGCGCCTGGGATTGAGCCAGGCGCGTGTCAGCCAGCAGGTCGGGCGCGCGTCCGGCAATCCGGTGCGGTACCTGCGTCGTTTCGTGGCGCAACCGCGGCTGGTGGCGGGCTGGCTGTTCGCCGTGTTGCGCTCCTGCGGCTGGAGCGTGTACACCGTCTACGTGGGGATCTACGCGGTGCAGAGCGGTCTGGGCGAGCAGGTTGGCGGCATCACGGCATCGCTGGCCAATGCGTTCCTGTTCCTGGCCCCGGTGATGTTGCGCTGGATGCAGCGCCGCTCGGTACGCGAGGCAGTGCGCACCGGTTTCCTGGTGGCGGGCTGCACCTTTGTATTGGCCGCGTTGTTCTCGCCGTTTCCGATGGTCACGGTGGTGATACTGGTGTTGTCGTCGTTCTTCCTGGTGCTGCTGGATGTGTGCGCCGGCCTGCCGTTCCTGATGGCGGTCAAGCCCTCGCAGCGCACCGAGATGTCAGCGGTGTATTCGAGCTTTCGGGATGTGTCAGGCATCGTGACGCCGGGGCTGGCCTGGGTCGTGCTGCAGTTCAGTCCGCTGGCAGGTGTGTTCGCGATGGGTGGCGCGGCGCTGCTGGTGGCCTGGGCCATCGCGGGCCGCTTGCACCCGGAGTTGGGGGTGCCGGGGGCACAGCGGGTGCGGGGTGTTGCTGGCCGGTGAGGCCGGGGCGGACGGCTCCGCGAATGTCCCCCGGCCTTCGGCCTCCTCCTTTATTTCGCTACGCCGTCCGCCCCAGCCGCACCGGCTGCGAGCGCAACAACCCATCAAGCGTCGTGCGAACCGCGATGCGCCCACGCCGTAGTGTGTTTCTCGATATAGCTGAACAACTCGTACATCGCCATTGCCATGGCACCGATCACCACCAGGCCGGCGAAGGCCAGCGCCAGGCGCTGCTGGGAGCCGGCGGTCTGCATCAGGTAACCGATGCCGGCGTCGCCTGCAGTCATCTCGGCCAGCACGGTGCCGACAAAGGCCAGCGTGATCGATACCTTGAGCGACGCATAGAAGAACGGCAAGGAACGCGGCAGCCCCACCTTCATGAGCACATCGCGGCGCTTGGCGCCCAGCACCCGCAACACGTCCTCCAGTTCCGGCTCAAGCGTGGCCAGTCCGGTGGCCATGTTCACAGTGATCGGGAAGAACGAGATCAGGAACGCAGTGAGGATGCCCGGCCCCAGGCCGATGCCGAACCACACCACCAGGATCGGCACGATGGCCGCCTTGGGTACGGCGTTGAACGCCACCAGCAACGGGAACACCGCCGCATACGCGAAGCGCGTGGAGCCCACCAGAAAACCGAGCAGCACACCCACCACGATCGACAGGCCGAACCCGACCATAGTGACCCAGAAGGTCTGCCAGGCGGCCAGCGCGATCGGCCCGGTGAACTCGCCCAGGGCCTGCGCGATCAGCATGGGGCTGGGGAAGATGAACTCGGGAATGGCGAACACGGTGCATACCAGTTGCCACAGGGCGACCAGAACCGCCAGCAGCACGAAGGGCGCGATGCGCTCGATGGACTTGCTGTTCATCGGGAAACCCCCGTGCTGTGCATCACGGTGCGAGCGCCTTCAGTGGGCCGTGCGGCACTCATGCAGCCGCCCTTGCAAGCGGCGCTGCACCACCGCGGATGGCGCCGATATGGCCGCGCAGTTCGTGCACGATGTCGGTGAAGTGCGTGGTGTAGGTGATCTCCAGGTCGCGCACGCGCGGCAGGTCGATCGCGCGGTTCACCACGAAGCGCCCCGGGCCCTTGCTCATCACGTATACCGTGTCAGCCAGAAACACCGACTCGCGCAGGTCGTGCGTGACCAGCACCACGTTGAACTGCTGCTCCAGCCACAGGTCGCGCAGGATGCACCACAGCTCCTCGCGGGTAAAGGCGTCCAGCGCCCCGAAAGGCTCGTCGAGCAGCAGCATCTTGGGCTCGTGGATCAGTGCGCGGCAGATGCTGACGCGCTGCTGCATGCCGCCCGACAGTTGCCAGGGGAACTTGGATTCGTAACCCCCCAGGCCGACCCGCGCCAGCAGCGCGCTGGCGCGTTGCGCGTAGTCGGCGCGGCGGGCCTTGAAGTTGCTGCGGTAGGGCTCGACGATCTCGAGCGGCAGCAACACGTTGTCCAGCGTGGTGCGCCAGGGCAGCAGCGACGGGGCCTGGAACGCCATGCCCGAGATTTTGAGCGGCCCGGTCACCGGCTGGCCGTCGATCTGCACCCGGCCGCGCGACGGCTTGCGCAACCCTGTGGTGAGCTTCATGAAGGTCGACTTGCCGCATCCGGACGGGCCGACGATCGCGATGAACTGGCCCTTGGCCACCTGCATGTCGATGGCCTCGACCGCAAAGCTGTTCTGCGCCAGCAGCGTGTCGTTGTAGGCCAGCCAGACGTCCTGAAAATCGATGAAAGGCGCGCCCGACTGGCGCGCGGGCGAGGGTTGCGCCATGCCTATTTTTTGGCTGCGGGCAGGATGTTGAGTTCCGCTGCGCTGGGCAGAAAGCTTCCGTTCCAAACGGCATCCGCGCTGACGCGGGTCTTGGTGGCGAAGGCGTCCGACACCTGGCTGGCCATCAGCGCCAGGCGTGGGGCCTTGACCTGGCCAAAACCCTCGGAGCGCGCGTCCGGGCTGTTGATCACGGTGTCAATCGCCAGGCGCAAGCGGCGCTGCTCCAGGGCGACGTTGATGATGCCGTCACGTGCCTTCACGAATTCGATCGCGTCATCGGGCTTGGCGATGACGTCCTTTGCGCCCTTGGTGAACGCCTGCAAGAAGGCCTTGACGGCGCCCGGGTTGTCCTTGAGCAGCTTGGGCGAGACGATGATCGCGTTGCCGTACAGCTTGACGCCGAAGTCCGGGTAGGGCAGCACCACCACGTCCTCGGCCTTGACACCGCGGGCTTCCAGGTTGAGCAGCGAGGTGAAGGTGAAGCCGGTGATAGCATCCACGTCGCCGCGGGCCAGCATGGTTTCGCGCAGGGGCGGGTCCATGGAGGTCCAGGTGACGGCGGCAATGTTGTTGGCCTTCTGGAAGATCGGGAATGCGCGTCGACCGGCGTCGAACACCGGGGCACCGAGTTTTTTCCCGTTCAGGTCGGCCGGGGTTCTGATGCCGCTCTTCTTGAGCGCCATCACCGAGGCCGGTGTGTTGTTGTAAACCATCATCACGGCCACCGGCTTGTTGGGCGCGTCCGGGTTGTTGGCGTGGAACTCCATCAGCGCAGCCAGGTCGGCAAAACCCATGTCGTAGGTGCCCGAGGCGACTCGGGTCACCGCGCCACCCGAACCGTTGCCGGCGTCCACCGTGACGTCGAGCCTGGCGTCCTTGAAGTAGCCCTTGGCCACCGAGGCCAGGAACAGCGCGGACGGGCCCTCGAAACGCCAGTCCAGGATGAACTTGATCGGTGTGGTCTGCGCCTGGGCGACCCCCAGGCAACTGGTCAAGGCGAGGGCGGCGGCGAGTTTCAACAGCAGTCGTTTCATGGCGGCGGATGTCCTGAGGATGTGGGCACTGGCAGGGATTTTGTGGGCGCTTGAACTTGCAAGCCTACCGCAAAATTGGTGCCATATTGTCCGTGCTGCCCGATCCTGGGCTGGCGCGCGCCTGTGCAGC
>JANOUM010000120.1:0-3755 GCA_031416855.1 Rhodoferax sp.
AACGTCCGCCTGGCGCTGGAGTTCGCATCCACCGCTTATGTGCTCGACCGCGGCAAGATCGTTCTGTCGGGCCCGTCGGCCGAAGTCGCGGCCAGCGACGCGATGAAGGAATCCTACCTGGGCGCCAAGCGCCACAGCGCAGAGGCCGCCAAACAGGTGGAGGCACAGTCATGAGCCCGCAGGGCCGCCCCAAGGGCGAATTCCGTAATGCGCAGCATGGAGGTTTCCTGATCAGCCCGCAGGGCCGCCCCAAGGGCGAATTCCGCAGCATGGAGGTTGGCTGATGAGTTCCGCATTGCTGGAGGTGCACTCCCTGCTGATGCGTTTTCAAGGCATCACCGCGCTGGACAACGTGTCTTTTGCCATGGAGAAGGGCTCCATCACTTCACTCATCGGCCCCAATGGCGCGGGCAAGACCACTCTGTTCAACTGCGTCACCGGCATGTACACGCCGACCAGCGGCAAAGTAAGTTTCGACGGCGCGGACATCACGGGCGAAGCCGCGCACCGGGTATCGCACCACGGCATTGCGCGGACGTTTCAGAACCTCGCACTGTTCGGTGGGCTGACGGTGCTCGAAAACCTGCTGGTGGGCGCGTACCGCCAGGGCAGCAGCGGGCTGTTGCAGGGTGTGTTCATGACGCCTCGGGCGCGGGCCGAACAGCGTGCTGCCGTGGCCAACGCGATGGAGGTGCTCGAGTTCCTGGGGATGCCGGAAACCGCCAGCCTCATGCCGGGCGAGATGCCCTACGGGCGGCAGAAGCAGGTGGAGTTTGCGCGGGCACTGATGCAAAAGGCGCGCCTGGTGTTGCTCGACGAACCCATGGCCGGCATGAGCAGCACCGAGAAGGCGGCCATGACCACGCTGATCCAGCGCGTGCGCCAGCAGTACGGCATGAGCTTCCTGATCGTGGAGCACGACATTCCGGTCATCATGGACATTTCGGACAAGATCGTGGTGCTGGATTTCGGGCGCAAGATAGCCGAAGGAACTCCGGCCCAGGTGCAGGCCGATGAGGCCGTGATTGCGGCCTACCTGGGGGCAGAACATGGCACAAGCGCAACCGCCTGACACAGGCGCAACGCACAACGCCCAGTACGTGCCGGCCTACGAGGCGCTGGCCCGCGATATCCTGAGCCGGGGCCACACCAACGTGTTCACCCTGGTGAGCGACGACACTGCGCTGCTGATTGCGACACTCGACGCGATCGGTGTGCGCGTCCACGCGGCGCGCCACGAGAACACCGCGGTGGCCATGGCCGAGGGGTATGCTGGCGCCACTGGCACGCTGGGTATCGCGATCATCGGAAGGGGCCCCGCGACCGCCAACGCCCTGCACGGCGCGATGTACGCGCATCGGGCCGGCTCCCGGGTGCTGCTGATCTTCGGCGCGTCGTCGCTGGGCCCGTCGGATGATCCCGACCCCAAGGAATTCAATGCCCTCGCAGTGTTCCATGCGGCCGGACTCCGGGCGTTTGTCGCTGCCGACTCCGAGGGAGCACGACGCGCCCTGGGCAACGCTATCGATGCCACCGCGACCGGCGGCTGTGCAAGCCTGCTTGTGCCGGTCGACGTCCAGCTCGGTCAGGTGGAATATCCCGGCCTGACGGGTGTGCCGGTGGCCACGCCGCCGGTGGTCACGCGCCGCCTGCCGGCACGCGCTGCCGCCATCGACGCAGCCATCGCCGTGTTGAACCGCAGCCGCAGGCCCTTGTTCGTGGTTGGCCAGGGAGCCCACCGCTCTGGCGCGCGCGACGCGATCGAGCAACTGGCCGACCAGGCAGGCGCGGTGGTAGCCACCACGCTCAAGGGCAAGGACCTGTTTCGCGCCTACCCCTACCATCTCGGCATAGTAGGCTCGTTCTCGCACGCTGCGGGGCGCCGTCTGATCGAACAGGCCGACTGCATTGTGGCCTTCGGTGCCAGCATGAACCAGCGCACCACCAGCTACGGCACAGCGTTCCCGAAGGGCGTTCCGCTGATCCATGTCGACCATGCAGCGGCGCCGATCGGGCGCGTCTGCCACGCCGACGTGGCGCTGGTGGCCGACGCACGCACTGCGGCCGGGCAACTCGCGCAGGCGCTTGCGCCACGCAGTGCGGCCGACAAGCCTTTCCACACCGCCGAGAACCGTCGGCTGCTGGCCGAACACATTCTCGCGTCCGAGTTCCAGGCCATGGATACTGCCAGGACGATGGATCCGCGCAGCTGCGCCATCGAACTCGACCGGCTGCTGCCGCCCGACCGCAACGCCGTCTACGACGCCGGAAACTTCCTGCAAGTGATCCCGTACATCTCCGGGATGGGCCCGGACCACCTCAAGAACTCGGTCGACTTCGCTTCTGTCGGCATGGGTTTCGGCACCGCCCTGGGTTATGCGCGCGGTACGCCGGAGCGCACCACCGTGCTGTTTGTCGGCGACGGCGGCTTCCTGATGACCCTGGGTGAACTGGAGACAGTGGTGCGGGAAGACATCCCTCTGGTCATCGTCGTGCTCAACGACTGTGCCTATGGTGCGGAGCTGCATTTCCTGCAGATGCGCGACAAGCCGATCGCCACGTCCGTGTTCGCCGACGTCGACTTCGCCCCCGTGGCCAGGGCTTTCGGTTTCGACGCCTACACCGCGCGCACGGTGGCCGAACTGCGCCAGCTGGCGGACGTGCTGCGCAACCCGCAGGGCCCGATCCTGATCGACTGCAAGATCAATGCCTCGGTGGCGGCCGGCTACCACGCGGAAAGCTTCGAGCACGCTCGGCGCGCGCGTTGACGCCCGGCCCCGGAACCACCCGCGCCGTGCCGACCAACCCGCCGCCAGCCGCCGGGCACTTCGATGTGCTCGTGATCGGCGCCGGATTCGCCGGCCTGCACCTGCTGCACCGGTTGCGTGGCATGGGGTTTTCGGTACAGGTGCTGGAGGCCGCGCCCGGTGTGGGTGGTGTCTGGTACTGGAACCGCTATCCGGGCGCGCGCTGTGACGTCGAGAGCCTGCAGTATTCCTACTCGTTTTCCCCGGAGCTGGAGCAGGATTGGGTCTGGACCGAAAAATACGCCGGCCAGCCCGAAATCCTGCGGTACCTCGAACATGTGGCCGACCGCTTCGACCTGCGCCGCGACATCCGCTTCGACACCCGGGTACGTGTCGCGAGCTTCGACGAACACACCGCCTGCTGGGAACTGCAGACCGACGCCGGTGAGCGCCTCGGTGCGCGTTACTGTGTGATGGCGACCGGCGCCCTGTCGATCCCGCGCCTGCCGGCGCTGCCCGGGATCGAACGCTTCGCCGGGCCGATCCACCACACCGGCGCATGGCCGCACGCAGGCGTTGACTTCTCGCAGCAACGGGTCGGCGTGATCGGCACCGGCTCCTCGGGCATCCAGGCGATACCGGCGATCGCGCGCCAGGCACGGCAACTGGTGGTGTTCCAGCGCACCGCCAACTTCTCGATCCCGGCCTGGAACGCGCCGCTTCAAGACACCGCCCAGCGCGCCTGGAAGGCCGACTACCGCACCCATCGCACCCGCGCGCGCGAACTGGGTACGCTGTACGAGTTCAGTGACCGGTCGGCGGTCGGCGTCGACGCCGACACCCGGCAGCGTGAATACCAACGGCGCTGGAACCAGGGCGGGGTCAATTTCGTGCACGCCTTCAACGACCTGATGGTCAACAAGGCCTCGAACGACACCATCGCCGACTTCGTGCGTGCCAGGATCCGCCAGGTGGTGCGCGACCCGGCCGTCGCCGATTCGCTGTGCC
>JANOUM010000121.1:0-3046 GCA_031416855.1 Rhodoferax sp.
CCCCAGGTCAATGTGGCGGGCTGGTGGCCTCGGCCGCCTCGCCCCGGCGCGGGTCCATCTTGAGAACGGCCTGGGAGCCGCTGCCCATCATCACGTAGTCGGACCTGTGACTGGCGGATTCGGCCAGCACCGGCCGCCCAATGGTGTAGCGCCAGACGCACAGCGCCAGCACGACCAGCACCGCGGCGAAATACAGCATCAGGCTTTCGGCGCCCATCAGGTCCATCAGCGCGCCGCCCAGCGTAGGGCCGGCGGTTGCGCCCAGGCCGTGCAGCAGCAGCAGGCCGCCGGTCACTTCCAGAACCCGCGAGGGCTCGATCAGGTCGTTCACATGGGCCACACTCAGGCCGTACACGGTGAACGCCAGCCCGCCATAAAGAATCCCGAGGAAGATCAGCGAGCCCTCGTATTCCCGCGCCATGTAGTACCCGGTGCCGGCCACCGTGGCACAGGCGACGCAGACCCAGAACAACACCAGGCGTCGGTCGAAGCGGTCCGACAGGTGCCCCACCGGCCACTGCATGACCGCGCCGCCCAGGATGGTGGCGGCCATGAAGCTGGCGATGCCGCGCTCGCTGAACCCGACCCCCTGGCCGAACAGATGCCCCAGGCTGTAGAACGCCCCACTGAGCAAGCCGGACGCGGTTGCGCCGATCACGCCGATGGGCGAGATTGCGAACAGCGCGATCAGCCCGAGTTTGGGTGCCTCGATCGGTTCCGGCTCGTTCACCGGAGTCAGCGTGATGGGCACCAGGGCGAAGGAGAACAGGATCGACACCAGTGCGAACGGCACGAACCCGAAGCGGTCGCCGGCCAGGATCAGCCACTGGCCCAGCGCCATGGCGACACCACTCACCGCCATGTAGGCGGCAAACACCTTGCCGCGCTGGTTGCTGCTGGCCACGACATTGAGCCAGCTCTCGACCACGATGTACAGGCCCACCAGGCAGACCCCGGTGACGAAGCGAAGCGCACCCCAGAACCAGGGGTCGACCCACAACACATGCAGCAGCGGCAGGCAGGAGGCGATCGAGGCCATGGCTGCAAACGAGCGGATGTGCCCGACGCGCCGGATCATTTCCGGGCAGGCGTAGGTGCCAAACACGAAGCCGGCAAAGTAGGCCGACATGATCAGACCGGTGACCAGGCCGGAAAAATTGGCCAGCCCGGCCTGCGCGCCAATGGCGGAGAACATGAGGCCGGTGCCCACCACCAGCAGGCCCACGCCACTGAGTAGCGATGCCAGCGGAATCAGAAGTTTGCCCACGACACATCCTTGGTTGGAAGGCGCACAAGGTAGCACAGGCCCATGACGCGGCCAGTGCCAATTGCGACGTCCGGGAAAAAATGGAGCCACCGGGGTGACACGGGGCGACCGGATGACCGAGCCGGCGGGGCGGCGGTCAGCCGTCGAGTCTGTCCATGTCCCAGGCCTTGAGCAAGGCCGGTTGCAGGCTGGACCAGTCCACCACCCCGGCCTGTGTTGCCCGGTCCTGGTAGGCGCGTGCCATCCGGTCGCGCGTCTCGGGATGGGTCGGCGCCAGGTCATGCAGCTCGGTGCGGTCGGATTCCATGTCGTAGAGTTCCCAATCCTGGCCAAACCGGCGCACCAGTTTCAGCGATCCTTCGCGCAGGGCGCAATTGCCCTCGTGTTCCCAGTGCAGCGGCTGGTCGCGGGCCCAGGGCCGGCCTTGGAGAAGTCCCATCAGGCTTTCCCCGTCCGGCGCCTGCACGCGGCGGCCGTCGAGTTCCGCACGCGTGGCGGTGCCCGTGGCCTCGAGGATCGTCGGCAGCAGGTCGATCACATGGCTGGGGCTGTGCGACACGGTTCCCTTTGCAATCCTGGCCGGCCACTGCGCGATGAGGGGCGTCGAAATGCCGCCCTCGTGCACCCAGTGCTTGAACAGGCGAAACGGCGCGTTCGAGACGTTCGCCCAGGGCAGGTCGTAGCTCATGAAGGTCAGCGGCCCGCCCGGACGAAGCCCGGGTCGGTTGCCCATCATGATGCGGCGGCCGTCGTTGTGTACGTCCGGGTAGAACTTGGCCCAGCCGTCTTCCGCCATCAGTTCGGCGCAGCCACCGTTATCCGACAGGAACATCACCAGGGTGTTGTCGTGCTGGCCCAGTCGCTCGAGAGCGGCCAGTACGCGGCCGATCGACTGGTCCATGCGGTCGACCATGGCGGCGTACACCGCCATCCGGCTGGCCTCCCAGTCGCGCTGCCGAGTATCGGCCCAGGGCGGCGCCTCCGGGTCACGCGGCGAGATCGCCCACGGGTGCTGCAGCACGCCGCGCCCCAGCATCTCTTCGTGGCGCGCTGTGCGCACTGCGTCCCAGCCCCGGGAATAGACGCCGTTGTAGCGCGCGATGTCCTCCTCGTGGGCCTGGATCGGCCAATGTGGTGCGGCATGCGCCAGGTACAGGAAGAACGGCTGGTCCTGGAGGACTGCCTCCTCGACCATGCCGATCGCCTTGTCGGTGATCGCGTCGGTGAAATAGAAACCGGCTGGCGGGACCGCGACCGGATGGTCGTCCTCGAAGATGCTGTGCGGCGAGAAGTAGTTGGTGACTCCATCCAGGATGCCGTAAAAGCGGTCGAAGCCCTTCTGCCGTGGCGTGGGCTGGCCCGGCTCGCCCGGGCGCCAGCTGTTCACACGCGTCGCCCATAGGTCGCCGCCCACATGCCACTTGCCCGGCATCAGTGTCCGGTAGCCCGAGCCGCGCAGCCGTTCGGCAATGGTCGCCGCGTCATCGCGCAGATAGCCCTGGTACGAAGGCAGGCCAAGGTTGGTCCCCATGTGCCCGATGCCGGCCTTGTGCGGGTACAGGCCGGTGAGCAGCGCCGCGCGCGTGGGGCAGCAACGCGCACAGTTGTACATCGACGACAGCAGCGCACCCTGGCGGGCCATGCGGTCGATGTTCGGCGTGCGGATTTCCGAGCCCATCACGCCCAGATCGGCAAACCCCATGTCATCTGCCAGGATCAGGATCACGTTGGGCCGCTGGTTTGCGGAGCGGGTCGGATGGGGCATGTTCTGGCTCCTGG
>JANOUM010000122.1:0-12175 GCA_031416855.1 Rhodoferax sp.
GGTGGCGCAGGCGTCGACATGCAGCTTCTGGTCGCCCAGTGCCACCCCCACCTGCAACGGATTGCGCCCGGCATGGTGTGTCAGGCCGACCATCTGCCGGCCTACCAGCGCCGACACAAAACCGGCATGGCCCGACTGTTCCGACAAGCGCGCTACGGCGGCATGGGCGCGCACGCCAAGCGTGTGCCCCGCGCCGGCCACCTCGCCAAAACCCACCAGCATCAGACCCGGGCTGTAACCCCGGCCATCACGCGCGCTGTCGAGCAGCCCGACGCCGCGCATGGAGCGCAGCAGGCGCGACACATTGCTCTTGGGCAGACTCAACTTGTGGGCGACCTCGGTCACCGTCAACTCGGAACAGGTGGTCGAGTAACAACGCAAGACACTGACAGCGGCTTCGAGCGAGGACATTTGTGCCTAAAAGTGGAACATGCATTGTTGAAAGTGGAATTATTACCGCCCTTCCTAACTGATGACCTGGTACTTACCCGTGTATCGATGTCGAGCTTGCAGGGCCTTGGCGACTCGCGCGCTGCTGGTAGGACATGCCGGCCCAGAAAGCAAACAGGTATCGAGGGAAGCGCCAGCAGTTGCGCCCACTGTTTGTCAAGAGAAAGTGCCGTGGTTCGGTCGGGTCTGCTTCTCGCTGGTCTGGCATGGCCGAATCCTTCGATCTGGCACTATCGTCTTGCCATTGAATTGCATATTCTGTCGCTGGTTACCGCCTGGTGGCCAGCCAGGACGGGCAGAACCGTAAGGTGCGGATCTGCGCCGCAACACTAGAATGAACCGAGACGCTGAGACCGGCTGCGGCCGCGAGATGCTTCAACGGGAAACAAATAGGAATAAGCCATGCTGATGAAATCGCTGCTCATTTATCTGTGTCTCGCCGCGGGTCTGATGAGCGTTCCGGCCGCCGCGCAGCCGGTGAAGGAGGTTCTGACTGTCGATCTCGGCGGTGACGTCGCCACGCTTGATCCGCAACTCCAAGCAGACACCGACAGTTATACGGTCTACCGCAACATATTCGACAACATGCTGACCCGAAATCCGGCCGGCCAGATCGTCCCCCAAGTTGCGAAGTCATGGAAATACATAGACGACAACACGATTGACTTCATTATCCAGGGTGGGATCACGTTCCACGATGGCTCGCCGTTGACCGCCCAGGACGTGGCCTACAGCATCAACCGCATGATCGACCCCAAATTTGGCAGCCCTAGCCGTACTTGGTACACCTCGATTGCCAAGGCTGAGGTAACTGGACCGATGAGCGTCAGGGTGATCACCAATGCTCCGTATGCTCCGCTGCTGGCTCAGTTCGTCAATCTGTCAATCGTGCCGAAGGCATATGTCGAGAAGGTAGGAAACGCGAAGTTCAATCTGGAGCCGCTCGGCAGCGGCCCTTATCGGTTCGTCAGCTGGAAGAAGGGTGTCCAGATCGATGTGGCGGCCTACGACAAGTACTGGCGTGGCAAGCCGCCCTTCCCGCGGGTTGTCTTCCGCGCTGTAGCGGAGGCGACGACCCGCTTGGCCAATCTGCAGACCGGACTCTCCGACGTGGCCGGACGGTTTGGGCCGGAAGAGGCGAAGGCGATCCAAAAATCCCGAGACATGAAGCTGCTCGCTATACCGACAGAACGCATTGGCTGGCTGTTCATCAACGCTCAGTGGGGCCCTACCGCCGATGTGCGCGTCCGTCGGGCCATCGCCCACGCGATCGACCGGCAAGGCCTCATTGATGCGCTGCTCGAAGGCTACGGTAAGCCGGTGAATATCGACCTGACCCCGGTCACATTCGGCTACACGGCCGAGGTGCCAGAGATCAAGTACGACCCTGCCCTGGCCAAGGCACTGATCAAGGAGGCCGGAGTGGTGGGAGCCAAGCTTACCTTCCCACTGTCGCCGCGCTTCGACCGCCGCCTCGCGGAGGCGATCCAGCAAATGCTTGTCGATGTCGGCCTAAACGTCGAGATCGTGATGCTCGACCATCCGACATTCTTGCGCCGGCGACAGGGCAATCCCGACGAGGCAGGAAGTCTTGCGATCGGGCGTTGGTCATGCGCCTGTCAGGATGCTGATGGCGTGATCTATCCGCGCTACCGTTCCGGATCGATCTGGGCCAAGTACAAGAATGCAGCATTCGACGATGCGGTGGAGGCTGCCCGCTCCACGATGAAGCCCCAAGAGCGCCTCTCGCATTACAAGAAGGCGTTCGAGATCCTGCGCATGGACGTTCCCGGCATGGGCCTGTTCCAGGAGTACGCTATCTACGGTGCCCGCAAGGAGCTTCAATGGACGCCGACACCGAACGAGGCGTTCTTCATCTTCGACATGAAGTGGAAAGGATAGGAGCGGCACAGGCCTGAGCCGCTTGGACGATACCGTCGATGGCCCGTTATCTTGTCTGGCGGCTTCTCCAGGCCCTGGTCTCCGTGGTCGGGGTCCTGACAATCGTCTTTGTGATCATGCGGTTGTCGGGCGATCCGACACTGCTCCTGGTGCCAGAAGGCGCCACCCGCGACCAGGTCGACGAGCTGCGCCATCTGCTAGGCTTCGACCGCTCGATCCTGATCCAGTATCTGGACTTCATAGCTGGCCTGTTCAGGGCCGACTTCGGCAACTCCGTCGTTCAGCGAATTCCCGCAGTAGACATCGTAGCCTCGAGGCTGCCCTATACCTTCGTACTCGCCGGCGGGGCGCTAGTCTTGGCCATTGGCGTTGGCGTCCCTGTCGGCGTTCTCATGGCAGTATGGCAGGGACGCCCGGTGGAGCGCCTTCTCGCCGCGATCGTCGTGTCCGGACAGAGCATGCCGACCTTCCTGTCCGGCATCCTGCTCATCCTGGTCTTCGCCGTTATGCTGGGCTGGCTGCCGGCATCTGGCGTCGGCTCAGCGTCCTCTCTCATAATGCCGTCCATCGCGCTCGGCGCCCTTTCCATGGCTACATTCGCGCGGATGGCGCGTATCTCCGTGGTTGACGAGCTGGGCAAGGATTACGTTCGCGCCGGGCGGGCCAAGGGGCTCTCGCTCTGGGCAGTCGTGCGTCGCCACGTGCTGCGCAACGCTGCGCTTCCGGTCATCACCATTGCGGCGCTGGAGATCGGAAATCTTCTGGCAGGCGCTGTGATCGTCGAGACTGTCTTCGCCTGGCCCGGCATCGGCCAACTCGCGATCCAGGCGATCCAGGCGCGTGACTTCGTCGTCGTTCAGGTGATCGTGGTGTTCGTTGCGCTGATCTACGTCACGATGAGCCTAGTGGCCGATCTGGCCTATGCAGCGCTAGACCCGCGCATCCGAATGATCAAATCATGACCGTATCGGCACGCAGGGTCATCGGTCGCCGGTTGCCGATTAGCATCTTGCTCGCCGGCGCCATTCTGGGCATCATCATCGTCGCAGCACTATTGGCGCCGGTGATTTCGCCTGCCGATCCCTTCCGGCAGACGCTTCTCATGCGTCTGAAACCGCCGGGCTTCACCGCCGCGTCGGGCCAGTTCTACCTGTTCGGCACCGACGAACTGGGCCGCGATGTTTTTTCGCGCGTCCTCTACGGCATCCGGGCTTCGCTGGTTATCGCCATTCTGTCGGTCACCGTGTCGACGCTGATCGGCGTCTCACTGGGCATGATCGCAGCGTGGAGGCGCGGCTGGACCGAGATCGTCATCATGCGGTTCGTGGATATGATGCTTTCCATTCCCGCGATCCTGCTTGCCGTGCTCACTGTGGCGGTTCTCGGCCCGGGCTTTGTCAAACTCGTGCTGGTGCTCGGCCTGACTCGCTGGCCCCGCTATACGCGGGTTGCCTATGCCCAGACACTGCAGGTCGCTAATCTGCCCTACATCAAGGCGGCCGAGCTGGGCGGCGCGGGCTCGGTCCGGATTCTCCTCAGGCACGTCCTGCCAAACATAGCCGGCCCCCTTCTCGTGGTCATAACGGTCGAGTTCGGGCTGATGATTTTATTTGAGGCCGGCTTGTCTTTTCTCGGGCTCGGCATTCAGCCGCCATCTCCCAGCCTTGGATCGATGATGAGCGCGGGGCGCACCTTCCTGGAACGTGGCTGGTGGATCACACTGGTCCCAGGCGCCTGCCTTTTCATGGTCGTCCTGTCAATCAACCTCCTTGGCGACTGGCTTCGCGACCGCCTTGATCCCCGCTTCCAAACCAGATGAGGACCAACATGCTTTTCAACCAGGAATTTGTCGGCAAGGGCGTTGTCATAACTGGCGCTGCCGGTGTTTTCGGCCGCTGGATCACTGCGGCATTCGCCCGCGAGGGCGCCAGGCTCTGTCTGTCCGACAAACGGATCGAGGAGCTGGATAAGCTGGTCGATGAGTTGGGTCTCGATCGCGCAACGACCATTCTCCATCAGACCGAACTAACCGAGGAGGCGTCGATCCTCGACCTGACCAAGCAGGTGAGGGATGCATGGGGCGCACCCGACGTTGTCGTCAACAATGCTGGTATCTATCCCCGTTGCCAGTTGCTCGACCTCAGCACCGAGGACTGGGACCTGATGTTCGACGTAAACCTCAGGGCACCGTTCCTTGTTTCGCGCGAAATGGCCCGGCTGATGGTGACGGCGGGCGTCAAGGGATCCTTCGTCAACATCTCGTCGGGCGGGGTCAGGCAGATGCGCACCGGCGGCGTTCCCTACGGAACGTCAAAGACCGCGCTGGAGCGCTTTACAAAAGGGCTCGCCCTTGAACTGGCACCCTACGGCATTCGCGCCAATGTCGTTGAGCCGGGGTTTGCGCCCGGCAGCTCAGTCGCCAATTTGACGGAGGACTACGTAAAGAAGATGTCGGATCGAATTCCGCTCGGCCGCACCAGCGGGCCAGACGACGCGCCCACAGCCATCCTCTACTTGAGCTCCAAGTCGGCGAGCTTCATCACGGGTGCGGTACTCAGCGTTGATGGCGGCAATTCCATCGGAACCTACGAGCCCGGCATCCTGTCCTCGCTAATCGTGCCAATGCAGACGCGGCAATGAAGGACGAACCCGCCGGGCCGATCCTCGACATCCAAGATCTGTCGATCGATATCGACGACGCGCGGGTGGTCGACGGGTTTTCGCTGAAGATTGGCCGCGGGGAGATCGTAGCGCTGGTCGGTGAATCCGGCTGCGGCAAGTCGCTGACGGCGATGGCGTTGCTGCGACTGCTGCCCAAAGGAGCCAGCATGCCGGGCGGGCGCATCCTTTTGAAGGGCACGGACATGGCGGTGCTTAGCGAGCGGGCTATGCGCCGGCTGCGAGGCGAGAGCATTTCAGTAATCTTCCAGGAACCGACAGCCTCGTTGGACCCCTTGGCGACTGTCGGCTCACAGATTGAAGAAGCACTATGCATTCACCGGCCAGTGAGCGGCAGTGCCGCCCGCAAAGCTGCGATCGAGATGTTGAATTCTGTCGGCATACCGGACCCGGAACGCCGGATGGGCCAGTATCCTTTTGAGCTCTCGGGCGGCATGTGCCAGCGCATCATGATCGCCATTGCGCTGATTTGCGAACCCTTGGTGCTCATCGCCGATGAGCCAACGACGGCACTTGATGTCACGATCCAGGCGCAGATCCTGGACCTGATGCGCAATCTCGTGTCGGCGCGCGGCACCAGCATCTTGCTCATAACACACGACATGGGGGTGGTCGCCGCTACGGCTCATCGCGTTGTCGTGATGTACGCGGGCAGGATCGCCGAGATTGCTTCCGTGGACGCTTTGTTCCATGCGCCGGCACACCCCTACACCGCGATGCTTCTGGCGAGCGTTCCTCGATTGGATGCGACACCTAAGCGGCATCTCGCCACCATAGACGGGCTGGTTCCATCGCCATTCGAATTCCCGCTTGGCTGCCGCTTTGCCGGGCGGTGCCCGCTCACGAGGGAGCGCTGCCATGAAGAGGCACCGCCGCTGGCACCGCCACCACCGACTTTTCCTGACGCCGAGCGTCTGACCGCTTGCTGGTATGCCGACGAAGTACCCTCGATTCGAGAGACAGCCAATGGATAACGAGCAGCCCGTTCTTGCGGTCTCCAAGCTCGCGGTCCACTTCCAAGGCAGGGGAAAAGCGGGCCCACCCGTCCGTGCGGTCGACGGCGTGAGCTTCGTCATAGCGCCTGGCGAGACGCTTGGGCTGGTCGGTGAATCGGGGTGCGGCAAGTCGACTATTGCCAACGCCGTCGTCGGGCTTGTCCCGCCGACCGCAGGCTCGGTGCGCATTAAGGGGCGGGAGGTCTCGGGCGCGTCAGGCTCCGAATTGCGTGATATCCGGCGCAACGTGCAGCTGATCTTCCAGGACCCTAATCTGTCGCTCAACCCGCGCATGAGCGTCGGCGCTGCTATCGGAGAGCCGCTTTTGGTGCGCGGGATTGCCCGGGGCAAGCAGCTGTCGGAGCGCGTTGCAGCGATCCTGGAGAGCGTCGGTCTCACCCCGGAGCACGCAGCGCGCTATCCGCACCAGTTCTCGGGTGGGCAGCGGCAGCGGGTCGTCATTGCGCGTGGCCTTGCGGTGCAACCTGCTCTGGTTGTCTGCGACGAGCCGGTATCGGCGCTGGATGTTTCTGTTCGCGCGCAGATACTGAATTTGCTGGTCGATCTGCAACGAAAGCTCGGGATTGCCTATCTGTTCGTTTCGCATGATTTATCGGTGGTCCGCCACATCTGCGACCGCGTCGCGGTCATGTATCTTGGCTGCCTGGTCGAAGTTTCCGACCGCGAAACTCTCTTCGCAACGCCAAAGCATCCATATACGCGCGCTCTGATGTCATCGGTGCTGGTGCCGGATCCGATCGTGCAGCGTACCAGCCAGCGCACGATTCTGCGCGGCGAGCTTCCCAGTCCGTCGAACGTGCCCACGGGCTGCGCATTCCATACCCGTTGCCCCATCGCAACCGAGATTTGCCGCCGAGTGCGCCCCCAACTCACACCCCGCCCCGATAGCGCTCTCGTGGCGTGCCACCATGCTTGAAGGTCATGTGCCGGCTTCAAGAAAGGCAAAATAATGTACCGCGTCGTCATGGCCACGATCAAGCACGAATCGAATACTTTCAACCGCTTCCCGACGACGCTCGATCACTTCAAGCGACAGGGATATCGCCGGGACGAAGAGGTGCTGAAGGCATTCTCCGGCGCGCGGTTGGAGATGTCTGGGTTCATCGACGCTGCTCGCGATTTTGGCTGGGACGCCGTAACGCCAATCGCCGTGCATGCCAATTCGGGGGGACGCGTCTCCGTCGAGGCCTATGCCGATTTCATGGCGGTGCTGGAGGCGGCACTTATCGCCCATCATCCACTCGACGGTGTACTCTTGGCGCTGCACGGCGCAATGGTGGCAGACGGTGAGGATGACGCCGACGGTGCCACGTTGGAGCGCGTGCGCGCGCTGGTCGGTCGCAGTGTGCCGGTCGCAGTGACGCTCGATCTCCACGCCAACGTGTCTGACCGGATGGCCGCAGCCGCCAACATTCTGGTGAGCTACCGCACCAATCCTCACGTCGATCACTACGAAACAGCTTTGAAAGCTGCGGAACTGCTGCAGCAGGCGATGGAAACCAAAGTACTGCCACAAACGGTGGTCCGTCGTACTGCGACGCTGGTCGGCTTCGATCGCGGACGGACGCACACCGGCAGGGGACCGATGCACGACACCCTTGCCATGGCGCGGCAGATTGAGGCGGAAGATTCCGACATCCTCTTCGTCAGTGTTAACGCAGGCTTCAGCCACGCCGATGTCTGGGAGGCGGGCCCAAGTGTGACCGTTACCGGCGCGTGCAGCGCCGTGCATCTGCAGGATGTTGCGGCACGGCTTCTCGATGAGGGCTTTCGGCGACGTGGCGAGGAAACCGTTCGGCTACTGAGCGTCGCGGAGGCCATCGACGCAGCAGCTCAGGGAGCGCCCGGCCGGCCGGCGATCATCGCCGACTACACGGACGCGCCCGGTGGTGGCTCCTACGGCGACTCGACGGTGCTGCTGCGCGCCCTTGTCGAGTCGCGGATGGCGCCGGCCGCGTACGGCGCGATTTGGGACCCGCCGGCTGCTGCAGCTGCGGTTGCCGCTGGCGTGGGCTCGCGGCTGCTGCTGAAGATCGGCGGCTGGATCGATCCTGCCTTCTCCGGCAGTCCCCTTGAGTCGGAGGTGGAGGTCATTGCTGTTTCTGACGGTCGCTATGTACATGAGGGTCCGTACGGCGCTGGTACGATCGGCACATTCGGGACCAGTGCATTGGTCCGGATCGGCACGGTCGACTGTATCGTCAGCACCGAGAACCGCAATATCGTCGACCGCCAGCAGTTCCTGATCTTCGGCCTTGATCCCCACCGCCAGGCAGTGGTGGGGCTGAAATGCATGCATGGTTTTCGGGCGGGCTTCGAGCCTGGGGCCGGCGCGGTCGTCGCCTGCGACGCTGGAGGACTGGTCACCTACGACTACAGCAAGTTCGACTACCTCAAGCTGCGGCGGCCGATATGGCCTATCGACGCAATGCATGAACCCTACCGAGGAGAAGATGATGACCAATCCCGCTGAAATGCCGCAGGGTGAGCCCTGGGAATGGCCCGAGCCCGTTTGGCGCCGCGTCGTCGGGCAGGCACGCGCCGGCCGTAACCTGAATCCCGACCATTGGCCCGACGGTGCGCGATGCGCCGTGTGCCTCTCCTTCGACGCGGACCACGAGACGATTCCGCTGCGTGACGGGGACCCGAGCCCCATGCGAATCAGCCAGGGCCAGTACGGCAGTCGACGGGGGATTCCGCGCATCCGCCGTTTGCTCGAGCGCCATTCGATTCCAGCGACTTTTTTCTACCCAGCGGTCTCGGCACTGATCTACCCGGATGAGGTCAGATCACTGGCTCACGAAGGCCACGAGATCGGCATCCATTCGTGGATCCACGAGGCGAACACCAGCCTGCCGCCCGGCGTCGAGCGCGACCTGACGATGCGCGCAGCCGACACACTGGCACGGATCGCGGGGCGACGGCCAGTGGGCATAAGGACGGCGAGCTGGGACTTCAGCGCGTCGACACTAGAGATAATTGAGGAGATGGGGTTGCTCTACGACAGCAGTCTCATGGCCGACGACGATCCCTACGAACTGGAGTCGCACGGCCGGCCGACAGGCATCATTGAACTGCCGCCCGAGTGGATTCGCGACGACGCCGTCTACATGACATTTCGCCGTACCGGCGGAATCCGACCCTACACGCCGCTTGCCGCCGTCGAAGACGTGCTGATCCGGGAGCTCGAAGGCGCATGGGAGGAAAAGGGCCTCTACGTACTCACCATGCACCCGCACCATATCGGCCATCGCAGCCGGATCGGCATTCTGCGAAAGGTAATCGAATATGCGATATCCAAGGGCGGCTGCTGGTTCGCCACCCACGAACAGGCGGCCAGGTGGTGCAAGGCGCGTGCCGACCTAACAGCAAATCCGCTTCTGTGAACTATTCACGGCTTGGGCGGGAGACGACCAAACCACAACTGCGGAGCCCCTTCGTCGACCCACGATTCGCGGCAGCCTGCGTGACGTTCGCGTCTAACAAAGCTTAACCACCGTAAGAACGATCCATCGCCTTTGTTGCTGTTACACCAGTGCGCACCGCAGCCACTGCGGCGCGCAGATCGACAAGATATTCGTCCACGACTGCCGCATGTGCAGGGGACAGCATGCCCATGTGAATACCGGGTGGGCTTGCCATGCCAGATACAAACCATCCGCGATCCCCGAGCTCTTGGGCGACGGCGTTGATGTCGATGCTGGTCGAGCCGTAGCCCATCACGGTGAGTTCCGGTTTGCCCACAACATGAAAGCCGTCGAGCAATTGAATGCCGGTGATAAGGCGATCGCGCCCCTCCATGCTGGTTCGCGCAATGCGGGTGTAGCCGTCCAGACCAAGGTAGCGCATCACCGCCCATGCCGAAGCGATGGCACCACCTGGCCGCGTACCGCGGAACGTGGCTGAGCTGTATTGACCCCGCGGCCAATTTTCGAACTCGAAGACGAGGTGTCGACGCATAGCGCTGTCAGCCAGCAGCAACAGCGATGCGCCTTTGGCGGTGAAGCCGTACTTGTGCAGGTCGGCTGACATCGATGTCACGCCCGGAATAGCGAAATCGAACTCCCTCACAGCGTAGCCCGCACGCTTAACGAAGGGCGCCATGAAACCGCCGACGCATGCATCAACGTGGCACCACAGGTCATGGCGCTGCGCCAGCGCGCCGATGTCTCGAATCGGGTCGATTACGCCATGTGGCAGCGTAGGCGCCGAGCCAGCAAGCAGGATCGTCGAGGGCGTGATCGCCGCTGCCATGGCATCGACGTTGGCGCGATAGTCCTCAGCCAGCGGCAGGCGATTCACCAAAAGATTGAGGTAGTGAGCCGCCTTGTCGAATGCCGGGTGGGCACTCCACGGAATGATAATTTCAGGTTTGGTAATGAAGGGGCGCGTGGCTCGAGCCCAATCGCGCGCAGTGGCGAGCGCGAGGAAGAGGCTTTCGGTTCCGCCTGAGGTCATCACGCCTGTCGCGGCTGGAGGAGCGTGCAGGAGGTCAAGCGACCAGTCGACCACATCTTCCTCGAACTTCTTCAGACTGGGAAAGGCTTTTGGGCCAAGCGCGTTCTCAGAAAAAAATCGCTGGTACGCCTCCTTTGCCACGGCAAGAACGTCTTCGCCTGCGTAATGCACGTAAAGGCCCACTCGGCCATGTCGCCAATCAACGTCGTTTTTGCGAGCCCTTTCCATGTCGGCGAAAAGTACGTCGGGCAGCGAACCCTGCTCTGGAAAGATGGGTCGCATCATTGCAAGCTTGATGTTTTCATAAAGATATTCTACGTACGGGCTTTCGGCGTTGTCAACTTTGAGCCTTGTCCAACGTTGAGGCCAAGCGCTACCGCTCGCCGGTGGCACTCTTTGCGCGCGAGTACAGCGCGATCGACATCGAACTGCTGGTGGAGAGGGACCGCGCAAACGAGGACGTCTCTCTCCTTCTCTCTCCTTCTCTCTCTCTTTCAAGAAACACATTCCAAGTTTCCAAGTTACCGATTTGCAATGTGCTTGTTGAGCGAGGCCAAACTCCCGACCACCAACAACCAGCGCAACTCGCTGTTCGAACAGGCCGGGTTGGGGCTGCAATGCTGCACCGTTCGGGCCCGCTGGGCGTGGGTATCAACGAGGGCGGTTGCTGCACGCGGGCCTTGCGATCGTGCGCTTCGACCCGCACGCCGGCGTGCAGACTGAAGCCGTCGATGTCGGAACGCAGAAGCTGGCGCGCCACGCCCTCGCCCGCCATCGCGCCCCGCAGGGTCAACACCTTCTGCCCGGTGCGCGGCCCGAAGGCGATGCGGTAGGCAACCGCCGCCGCCTGCAGCCGCCGCAGCGTGCGCGGTTCGTCCCCGTCAGCGTTGGGGTCAACCAGGTAGGCCAGGTAGGTCTGCCCCATCTCCTCGATCAGCACGCCGTGGCGCGTGAGCATCTTCATGAGCCGGGTGATGACCGTCTGCAGCAGCGCGTGCAGTTCGTCGTCGGTGGGCCCACCCACCTCGGCGAAGGTCGGCACACCGTCGGCGCCGCACCGGTACACGCCGTCCAGCAGCGCGCGCAGCGGGATCGGCAGCGACAGCACCCACTGCCGCACCGGCACGCGCGGGATGACGTGCTCGTCCTCGAAGTACTGGATCTGCAGTTCGCGCCCCACTTCGGCATAGGCATGCGGCAGGTAGGCCAAGGCAATGTTTGCAGGGCACGCCGGTGCGGTCGATATTGCGGGTCACGGTCAGGGTGCAGAGGGTGGCGCTCGGGTGTTCGCGCTCGCGGAGGTTCAGCTGCGCTGGCTTGCCGTGAAAATCGGCCGCCTTCACCTTGGGCATCCACTCAGGCGCACGCGGAGCCCTTGCTCGGTTTGAGCAGCAGCCTGAGATTGCTCGTAGTCTGCCACTGCTGCCACTGCTGCCGCTCGGAGGGCAATGTCATACGGATCATCTCGGCTCGCAAGGCCGAGGGCCCCGAGCGCAACTCCTACCCATGAAGGTGACATATGCGCAAGGAATTTGACTTCACTGCAGCACGCAAGAATCCTTACGCCGCGCAAATAAAAATCCCCGCCCCAGAGGGGCGGGGTATTCAGAACAGCCCTGGCTGAAAATCTGAATGTAGTTGTTGATATTCTTGTCCCTGATTCTTTACGT
>JANOUM010000123.1:0-3309 GCA_031416855.1 Rhodoferax sp.
AAGCACCGCGAACCGACTGGTCTTGGGAAGCAGTTCACGCAACAACTGGACGCGTTTGCCGGCAAGGTCAGTTGCCATAACGCCGACGCCTGTGATATTGCCCCCTGGGTGCGCCAGGTTGGCGACCAGGCCAGTGCCAACAGGATCGCCCACAACCGCCATGACGATGGGTACGGTGCTGGTCGCGCGCTTGGCTGCCGCCGCAGCCTGTTGGCCGCGAACGACGATAACGTCGACCTTGATCCGCACGAGTCCCGATGTAAGTTCCGCCAGCCGCGCCTCGCGCCCCGCTCCCCAGCAATACTCGATCAAGAGGTTGCGCCCTTCTTGGTATCCGAGGCCGGTCATCTGCGCGCGTAAGGCTTCGGTCGCTTCGTCCGGGCCAGATGCGTTCGACAGGTAACCAATGCGCCAGATCTTGGCCGGTGTCTGGGCAGCAACGAAGCGTGAGCCACAGAACAGCGCCATTGCGCCGGCAATCAAGGGTCTGCGCCGGATGTTCACTGAATCACCTCGTCGGCGCGCAGAAGCAACGACTGCGGAATCGTCAGATCCAACGCCTTGGCGGTCTTGAGGTTGATGACCAGTTCGAACCTGGTGGGCTGCTCGACTGGCAGATCGGCTGGTTTGGCCCCCTTGAGGATCTTGTCAACATGCGTTGCCGCGCGTCGATAGGAATCCGTAACGCTTGGTCCGTAAGTCATCAGGCCGCCGGCAATGGCGAATTCATCGACGAAGTAGATCGCAGGCAGCCGCCTGTTCGCAGCGAACTGAACCAGCGTTTCCTTCTTCGAGACCGCAAACGGACTCGGCATGACAATAAGTCCGCCGGCGGCACTGCTTGCAATCGCCGCGAGAGAAGCATCGAGCTCGGGCGCGGTCGAGGCCAGGTGCGCGTCGAGCCGCAGGTTCAAGGTTCGCGCCATTGTCTGCAGTTCCTTCACGAACCGCGCGGCGGCCGGGTTGCTGGAACTCCAGAGTACCGCGAACTGCGTGACTCTCGGGGAGACCTCCTTGAGCAGCTCGAGCCACTTGCCGGCGAACCCATCACCAAAGGCCAGTGAGAAGCCGGTGATGTTCGCTTCAGGGCGCGCCAGGTTGGTCACGATTCCCCCCGCGACCGGGTCGCTCGAGCCCGCGAACACGATCGGGATCGTCGAGCTTGCATTCTTGGCCGCACGCGCGCCGATGGTGGAGCCGACAACCAGCACATCCACTTTTTGTTGCAGCACTTCGGCGACCAGCCCGGGCAGACGGTCCGCTTGCCCGTCGGCGAAGCGCATCTCGATCTTGACGTTGTGCCCCTCGGTGTAACCCAGCGCCTTCATCCCGGCCAGGAAGGCTTCGCTTCGCGCACCTGCCGAGGTTGGCAACACCAGTCCGACGCGATAGACGCGTTGGGCCGGCTGCGCCAGCACGGTTCGCGGCCCGGCCAGTGCCATGCCGAATGGAAGAGCCACGACATGGCGGCGTTTCATCGGCGGTCCACGCCCCGACGCACAAGCGCAGCGTTCCGATGCGGGGTATCGAATCCGGGCAAGGTGCATTCACAGCACTGACAAACGGTGGCGCAGGACGCAATCATTTCGGCAAATGTGCAGGCAATGGCTGCGTTATGGATCGGGCTTTCAGTCTACCCCCGAACGCCGACGCGCCACATTCCGTGTTTCGGGGCCCACAAGCGCCACAGCAAGGTGACAAGCGGCAAAATAGCCGTGCCGCTGCCGTGGTCGGATGCGGCCGCCGTGGACCCCGAGGAGATGTTCGTGGCCTCCCTATCCAGTTGCCACATGTTGTGGTTTCTCTCGATCGCTGCCCAGCAGCGCTACTGCGTGGACAGCTACCGCGACCACGCCACTGGAACCATGGGCAATAACAGCGGCGGCAAACTGGTGGTGACACGTGTCAGCTTGCGCCCGGCGGTGGTTTTTCCGGTAGCCGCCAGCCCGACACCGCCGCACTGGAGGCCCTGCACCATGAAGCCCATGCCGAGTGCTTCATCGCCAATTCAGTGAAGACCGAGGTGTTGTGTGAGCCGGTGCTCGCATCACACGCATGGTGTACGGTGAATCGCTGACCGATGCTGGGCCACCCCGGTGATGCCACGCCGTCGTTTCATTGCCGCTGCCGGTATGCCCGCGTCTCAACCGTCGAACAGCTCACTGAGAACCAGCGCGCACAGATCGCCGATGCCGGCTACAAGATCGAAGCACGCCGGTATGTCGAGGAGAAGATCTCGGGCTCCATTCCTGCGCAGATGCGGCCAGGCTTCAAGAAGCTGCTGGACAAGATGGAGTCTGGCGACACGCTGGTCGTCACCAAACTCGACCGGATCGGGCGGGACTCGATTGACGTCCAGAAGACTGTCGAGTTGTTCACCGAGTTGGGCATTCGGTTGATCGTGCTTCAACTTGGGAATTTGGACCTGACCTCCTCCTCCGGGTCGCTGATGGTCAAGGTGCTCGCGGCGGTTGCCGACTTCGAGAGAGAGCTCATCGTCGAACGCACGCTGGCCGGGCAAGCGAGAGCCCGGGCTGCTGGCACCCATTTGGGCCGGCCGTCGAAGACTACGGACGAGCAGCGCCAGATTATTCGGAAACGGCTGACTGTGGGCCAGACCGTCTCTGCGGTGGCGCGTGACTTCAAGATATCCCGGGCAACGGTGATGGGGATCCGCGACAGTCCTCCGGCCAAGTAGGGGGACCTTGGGGGATTCACTTGCACAGACGAGAGATCGATCTGTATGACTCCAATAGACTGACTGCCGACCTTCGGTGCTGAATTGCGAACGCCAGCAGTCCAACCAATTGCGGTCATTCAGGCGTAGACTGATCGCCACCTTGGTTTCGCCGGGTCGCCAGTCCACGATCCCATTTCTTGCGTTGATGTGCCACGAGAGGGGCCCGGATGTGCTCGGCGATGTGCTGTAAGCTGGCCTCTTTGTATCCGTGAGGTAAGCCATGAATGACCTTCCAATGGTCGATAGCCTGGAAATCCTTGTGATCGTTGACAACGTCACGGATAGCCTCTCGACCAATCCTGCAGGGGTGGAACCCGAATTGCGTGGCCAGTTCGCACGCGGGCGAATCAAGATGATGTCGGGCGCCGGGATTTGTTGTGCCCATCATGGGTTGTCGCTTCTGATTTCCGCACGCACAGGCGACCACGCCCAGACCTTGCTCTTTGACACAGGCGCTGAGGGACCGACCTTCATGCGAAACGCCGGGATCCTGGGTGTTGACTTCGGATCGATTTCGGATGTGGTTCTTTCCCATGGACACTGGGACCATGCGGGTGGGCTTGAGGTTG
>JANOUM010000124.1:0-15956 GCA_031416855.1 Rhodoferax sp.
CTGGTGTCCGTTTACCGGGCCCTTGCCGCGCGCTGCAACTACGCGCTGCACCTGGGCCTGACCGAGGCTGGCATGGGAACCAAGGGAACAGTGGCCTCGGCCACAGCGCTGTCGATCCTGCTGCAGGAGGGCATAGGCGACACGATCCGCGTATCGCTGACACCCGCACCCGGTGAGCCCCGGACCCAGGAGGTGGTGATCGCTTCGGAAATCCTGCAGGCGCTCGGCGTGCGGTCCTTCGTTCCCAGCGTGACGGCCTGCCCCGGATGTGGTCGGACCACCAGCACCACCTTCCAGGAGCTCACTCAGCAGATCGACGACTTCCTGCGGGCCCAGATGCCCGTCTGGCGCACACGCTACCCCGGCGTGGAGAAGCTCAAGGTGGCGGTCATGGGCTGCATCGTCAACGGCCCCGGGGAGAGCAAACATGCCGACATCGGCATCAGCCTTCCAGGCACCGGCGAGGCACCAGCCGCGCCGGTGTTCATCGACGGCGAGAAGCGCATGACACTGCGTGGTGACGGCATAGCGCGGGAGTTCCAGGCGGTGGTCGAAGACTACATCGAGAAGCGTTTCGGCGCGCGTTCCGGCGTGCTACCGGCATGACTGCAAGCGACACCATGCCAGACCAGCGCAAGGACTCCCCGAAGGCCCAGCGGCTGAACGCTGTCAAGGGCATGAATGACATCTTCCCGCCCGAGTCTGCGCAGTGGGAGTGGTTCGAGCACCATGTGCGCGAGGTGATGCGCACCTTCAACTACGGCAGCATCCGCACCCCGATCCTGGAGCACACCCAGCTGTTCGTCAAAGGCACGGGTGAGACCACCGACATCGTCGAGAAAGAGATGTATTCGTTCGAGGACCGCCTGAACGGCGAGCAGCTCACACTGCGGCCGGAGAACACGCCTGGCGTGGTGCGTGCCGCGATCGAGCACAACATGACCTACGAAGGCGGCAAACGCCTGTACTACATCGGGCCTATGTTTCGCCATGAACGACCCCAGCGGGGCCGCTACCGGCAGTTCTACCAGGTGGGCGCGGAAGCGCTCGCTTACCCGGGTGCTGAGGTCGACGCGGAACTGATCGTGCTCGCGGCGGAGCTGCTGCGGCGGGTCGGTTTGCCTGGCGTGCGGGTTGAACTCAACAGCCTGGGGATGGCGCAGGAGCGCCGGCAGCACCGGCTGGCGCTTATCGCGTACTTCGAACGCCATGCCGGACTGCTCGATGCCGACGCACAGCGCCGACTGCACACCAACCCGTTGCGCATCCTCGACACGAAGAATCCCGCGCTGCAGGACATGGTGCGTGAAGCGCCGGAACTGCTTGGCTTTTTGGGGGAGGGCTCGCGCCATCACCTGGAGACAGTCCAGCGTCTCCTGAGCAGCAGCGGCGTACCGTGGACGGTCAATCCACGAGCCGTGCGTGGCCTGGACTATTACAGCCACACAGTGTTTGAATTTGTGACCGACGAACTCGGCGCGCAGGGCACCCTGTGCGGCGGGGGGCGGTACGACGGCCTGTTTGAGGTGCTGGGCGGCAAACCGACACCTGCAGTGGGGTGGGGCATGGGCATCGAACGGGTGCTGGAACTGGTGCGTGTACGTGGGCTTGCCGCTGCGGCACCGGTGCCGGACGCCTATGCGATCGTGCCGGAGCCGGCCGCCTACGCCAGGGCGTTCGCGACCCTGCAGGCGCTGCGCCAGCAGGGTGTACGGGTCCAGATGCACGCCGCTTCCCAGGACGGTGTCGGGAGCATGAAGTCCCAGTTCAAGCGCGCCGACGCCAGCGGCGCCCGGTATGCGCTGGTATTCGGCGCCGCCGAGTTGGCGCTGGGGCAGGTGCTTGTCAAGGCCTTGCGCGACGGGCAGGGCGCACAGTCCACACACCCGCTGGAGCAGGTCGACGGATGGGCCCGCAGCCTACAATCGCAGACCTAAACGAATACGCCATGGCAAATCACCTAGACCTCGAAGAACAAGAACAACTCGACCAGCTCAAGCACTTCTGGAAGCGGTATGGCAACCTTGTCACATGGGCCCTGATCGCGGCGCTGGCGGCATACGCGGGGTGGAACGGCTACCAATATTGGCAGCGCAGCCAGGGCGGGCAGGCGGCCGCGATGTTCGATGAACTTGAACGCGTGTCGCGCCTGGGCGACCTGTCCAAGGTGGATCGCGCCTTCGGCGACATGAAGGACCGTTTTGGCGGGACAACCTATGCGCTGCAAAGCGGTTTGCTCGTCGCCAGGCTGAATTCCGAGGCCGGCAAGGCCGATGCGGCCAAGGCGGCATTGGCCTGGGTCGCCGACAAGGGCGGCGATGACGCCTACCAGGCGATTGCCCGCTTGCGCTTGGCCGCGATCCTGGCTGAAAGCAAGAGTTATCCGGAGGCAATGGCTCAACTCAGCGGCACCTTTCCAGCCGAGTTTGCGGCGTTGGTGGCAGATCGCAAGGGCGATATCTTGAGCTTGCAGGGCAAGACCCAGGATGCGAAAGCCGAATACCAGCGCGCGTACAAGGCGTTCGACGAACGCACCGAATACCGGCGCCTGGTCGAAATCAAGCTCAACGCCCTGGGCGTTGACCCGCGACCGGCTGCCCGGCCGGCCGAACCGGCGGCTTCTGGTGTTGCGTCGGGGGAGGCGACCAAATGAACAGATTGCACGTGTCTATGCGGGCCACGCGGCAACAGTTGTGTGTCGCTCTGGCGCTCGCAGTCGTACTGGCGGGCTGCGCCGGCGGCCCGGACAAGCCCAAGCCGACCGAACTGGGCCCGAACGCGGCACTGATCAATGTGCGGCTGGCCTGGAGCGCCCGGATCGGCGCCGTGACGCTGCCGCTGGAGGTCAAGGCGCAAGCCGGTTCGGTCACGCTGGCCAGTTCGGACGGGACGGTTGCGGCGCTCGACGCATCGACCGGCCAGGATCTGTGGCGGGCTTCGGCGGGCGCTCCGATTGGCGCTGGCGCGGGCACGGATGGGCGGTATGCGGCGGTGGTCACGCGCGACAACGAATTGGTGGTGATGGAGCGCGGACGCCAGCTCTGGCGCGAGCCTCTGGGTGCCGTTGCATTCACCTCGCCCCTGGTAGCGGGAGCGCGGGTCTTCGTGGCAACGGCCGACCGCCAGGTCAGCGCCTTCGATGCCCAGACCGGTCGGCGCTTGTGGAACTATGCACGACCGGGCGACCAGATCCTGGCGCTGCGTCAATCCGGCGTGTTGCTGGCGGTCGGCGACACCCTGGTGAGCGGCATGTCCGGCCGGCTGGTCGGCCTCGACCCGCAGACCGGCACCGTGCGCTGGGAGGCGGCGGTCGCCAGTCCCCGCGGCACCAATGACGTCGAGCGTCTCGTGGACCTTGTCGGTGGCGTCAGCCGAGCCGGTGATGTCGTCTGCGCCCGGGCATTCCAAGCAGCCGTGGGCTGCGTCAACGCCGCGCGGGGCAACCTGTTGTGGTCCAAGCCGGCCAATGGGTCGGAAGGTGTTCACGGTGATGCCCAGTCCGTGTTCGGCACCGAGAGTGATGGCCGGATCATCGCCTGGCGCCGTGCGGACGGCGAGCGCAGCTGGACGTCCGAGCGCCTGAAATTCCGTGGGCTGACTGCCCCCTTGTCCATCGGGCGCTCGGTGGCGGTCGGCGACGCGCAGGGTTATGTGCACTTCCTGTCGCGCGAGGATGGGTCACCCATGGGCCGTGTGGCGACCGACGGCTCGGCCATCGCGGCGGCCCCGGTGCTGGTGGGCAACACGCTGGTGGTGGTGACGCGCAATGGTGGAGTCTTCGGCTTCAGGCCGGAGTGACGTGCACCCTGAAGGGCCGCAGTTGAGCATGACACCTGTCCTGGCTCTTGTCGGCCGTCCCAATGTCGGCAAGTCGACCCTGTTCAACCGTCTGACCAAGACCCGTGACGCCATCGTGGCCGATTTTGCCGGCCTCACGCGGGACCGCCACTATGGGCAAGGCAAGCATGGTGCCCTTGAGTTCATCGTGATCGATACCGGGGGCTTCGAGCCCAAGGCGGAGAGCGGCATCGTCAAGGAGATGGGCAAGCAGACGCGCCAGGCGGTTGCCGAAGCGGATGTGGTCCTGTTCATTGTCGACGCCCGCGGTGGCTTGTCGGCGCAAGACCATGACATCGCGCGCTACCTCAGACGCCTGGGCAAGTCCTGTGTGCTGGTGGCGAACAAGGCCGAGGGCATGACGGATGGCGCCCGTATTGCCGAGTTCTTCGAACTCGGGCTGGGCGAAGTCCATGCGGTGTCGGCCGCGCACGGACAGGGCCTGCGACCGCTGCTCGATGTCGCGCTGGCGTCCCTGGAGCCACCGCCCGAGGAAGGGGTCGGCGCCGACGAGGACACCGGCGCCATCAAGCTGGCGGTGGCCGGACGGCCCAACGTCGGCAAGTCCACCCTGATCAATACCTGGCTGGGCGAGGAGCGGCTGGTGGCCTACGACCAGCCGGGCACGACCCGCGACGCGATCACCGTGCCGTTCGAGCGAAACGGCCAGCGCTTCGACCTGATCGACACCGCCGGATTACGCCGCCGAGGCAAGGTTTTCGAGGCGATCGAGAAGTTCTCCGTCGTCAAGACCTTGCAAGCGATCGAGGCGGCCAACGTCGTGCTGCTGCTGATCGATGCCACCCAGGGCGTCACCGACCAGGACGCCCATATTGCCGGCTACATCCTCGAAAGCGGCCGAGCGGTTGTGCTGGCGATCAACAAATGGGATGCGGTGGACGAATACCAGCGTGAAATAGTCAAGCGCTCGATGGAAACCCGCTTGCCGTTCCTCAAGTTTGCCTCGATGCACCTGATCTCCGCGACCAAGCGGCAGGGCCTGGGGCCGCTGTGGGGATCGATTGCGCAGGCGCACAAGGCCGCCAACTGCAAGATGTCCACGCCGGTACTGACGCGACTGCTGCTTGAAGCGGTGCAATTCCAGAGCCCCAAGCGCGCCGGCATGTTCCGTCCCAAGCTGCGTTATGCCCACCAGGGCGGCATGAATCCGCCGGTGATCGTGATCCATGGCAATTCGCTGGAACACGTGACAGATGCCTACAAGCGCTTCCTCGAGGGGCGTTTCCGCAAGGAATTCGATCTGGTCGGAACGCCGCTGCGCATCGAGATGAAGACGTCGCGCAATCCCTACGCCGACAAGGAATGACGCGGCCTGATGCGGTACCACGGTCGGCGGTGCGGAAATGGTTTTGCCGCTACGGGCAGCGCAATCGCCTGTGGTATCGTCCCGGCTTCAACTTCACTTTCAGAACACGGAGAATATCGTGAGCAACAAAGGCCAGTTATTGCAGGATCCGTTCCTCAACGCCTTGCGTCGGGAGCACGTGCCGGTATCGATCTACCTCGTCAACGGTATCAAGTTGCAGGGACAGATCGAGTCCTTCGACCAGTATGTCGTGTTGTTGCGCAACACCGTGACCCAGATGGTCTACAAACACGCGATTTCCACCATCGTCCCGGGCCGCGCCGTGAACTTCTCCGTCACCGAAGGTGGCGAGGCTGCACCCGCCTGACCACCGCTGTCGCGCCGGCACGGCCGACGGCGGGTCGCCGACCAGATTGACCAGCCACATTGAGTTCGTCCGCCGCCCCTGATTCCCCCATGCCTCGAGCCGTGCTCGTCGGTGTGGATCTGGGCTTGCCGAATTTCGACGGTGAGCTGGAAGAACTCGGCCTGCTGGCGCAAACGGCGGGTCTGGAACCGGCCGCCCGAATCACCTGCAAGCGCAAGGCGCCAGACGCCGCGCTGTTCGTGGGCAGCGGCAAGGCCGACGAGATCAAAATGCTCGCCGCCGACGTCGGAGCGAGCGAAATACTGTTCGACCAAAGCCTCAGCCCGGCCCAGCAACGCAACCTGGAACGTCACATGGAGTTGCCGGTCAACGACCGCACCTTGCTGATCCTGGAGATATTCGCCCAGCGGGCACGGAGCCACGAGGGTAAGCTGCAAGTGGAACTGGCCCGGCTGCAGTACCTCAGTACCCGGCTGGTGCGCCGCTGGTCGCACCTGGAAAGACAGCGCGGCGGCATCGGCACCCGTGGCGGCCCCGGTGAAACCCAGATCGAACTGGACCGCCGCATGATCGGCGAAAGCATCAAGCGCACCAAGGAGCGTCTGCACAAGGTCAAGCGCCAGCGCCAGACCCAGCGTCGCCAGCGCGACCGGCACAACGCCTTCAATATCTCGCTGGTCGGTTACACCAATGCTGGCAAGTCCAGCATTTTCAACAGCCTGGTGAATGCCCGCGCCTATGCTGCAGACCAGTTGTTCGCCACGCTCGACACCACCACCCGCCAGTTGTACCTGGGACATGTCGGGCGCTCGGCGTCGTTGTCGGACACCGTAGGCTTCATCCGCAACCTTCCGCACGGACTGATCGACGCTTTCGAGGCGACGTTGCAGGAGGCTGTGGACGCCGACGTGTTGCTGCACGTCGTCGATGCATCGAACCCGCACCATCCGGAACAGATGAAAGAAGTGGCGCGTGTGCTGGCCGAGATCGGCGCCGATCAGGTGCCGCAGATTCTTGTTTTCAACAAGCTCGATGCCATTGAAGTCGGTCACCGGCCACCACATCTTGAGGATCTATACGAGCTGGACGGCGTGCCGACCGAACGGCTGTTCGTCAGTGCACGCACGGGTGAGGGGCTGGACGGCCTGCGTCACCATCTGGCGCAACTGGCGGCCCGACCGGAGCCTGCCGAGCGCGACCCCGGTTATTCCCTTGGAGAGCCAGAGGGCGTCGCTTCGTTGGGCACAATCACACCATCACAATAATGAGAACCGGGAACCTGAGATGAAATTCCAACCCCCCCTGATGAACCAGGAGGCCCTGTGGACCCGACTGCGCGGCATGTTCAACCTGAACGATTCGCGCTGGGGCCGTGGCGATGACAAGACGGGTGAAGGCGCCAAGCCGGAAGGCGCAGCGCAGGGCGAGCCGCCACCACCGCCACCACCGCCACCACCACCGAATGGCCAGGGCGGACGCGGGCGCGGCCAGGGTCCTAACCAGGGGCCGCCGGATCTGGACGAACTATGGCGTGAGTTCAATCGCAAGCTCGGAGGCATCTTTGGTGGGTCCCGTGGTACGGGGCGTGGGGGAAAAGGTGGTGCTGACGGCCCTGGCGGATTCCGCCCAGACATGAAAAGCGCCGGAATAGGTGCCGGGTTGATCGTGGGGGTGGCCATCCTGATCTGGCTGGGCACGGGTTTCTTCATCGTCCAGGAAGGCCAGCAGGCGGTCATCACGCAGTTCGGCAAATTCACGAATTCCGTCGGTGCCGGTTTCAACTGGCGCCTGCCGTATCCGATCCAGCGCCATGAACTGATCTTCGTGACCCAAATCCGCTCGGTGGATGTGGGGCGCGACACCATCATCAAGGCCACCGGCCTGCGCGAATCGGCGATGCTGACGGAAGACGAAAACATCGTCGAGATCAAGTTTGCGGTGCAGTACCGGCTGAGTGATGCACGGGCATTCCTGTTCGAGAGCAAGAATCCGACCGACGCGGTGGTCCAGGCCGCTGAAACGGCAGTTCGCGAAGTGGTCGGCAAGATGCGCATGGATTCGGCGCTGTCCGAAGAGCGCGACCAGATCGCGCCGCGTGTGCGCGCGTTGATGCAGTCGATCCTGGATCGCTACAAGATGGGCATCGAGGTGGTGGGCATCAACCTGCAGCAAGGCGGTGTGCGCCCGCCCGAGCAGGTGCAGGCGGCGTTCGACGATGTGCTCAAGGCCGGGCAGGAGCGCGAACGCGCCAAGAACGAGGCACAGGCCTACGCGAACGACGTGGTGCCGAGAGCTGTGGGTTCCGCCTCGCGGCTCAAGGAAGAGGCCGATGCCTACAAGGCTCGGATCGTCGCCCAGTCTGAGGGCGATGCCCAGCGCTTCAAGTCGGTGCTGGCCGAATACCAGAAGGCGCCCCAGGTGACCCGTGACCGGATGTACCTCGACGCCATGCAGCAGATCTACGGCAACGTGACCAAGGTGCTGGTCGACTCGCGGCAGGGCTCGAACCTGCTGTATTTGCCACTGGACAAGATTCTCCAGGGCCAAGGCGGACCGGTGCCGGACGCTACCGGTCAGCCCGGTGTGGCGGTCGTGCCTGCAACCGGCGGCACCGCGCCATCGGGGGCCGCTCCCGCGGATACACGCTCCAGAGACACCTCGCGTTCACGTGAACGCGACTCACGCTAGGAATAACGCCATGAACCGGCTTGGATTCGTATTCTCTTCGCTGCTACTCGCGCTGGCCATTGCCAGCTCCATGTTGTTCGTGGTTGACCAGCGCCAATTCGGCGTCGTGTATGCACTGGGACAGATCAAGGATGTGATCACTGAACCGGGCCTGAACTTCAAGCTGCCGCCGCCGTTCCAGAACGTCTCGTACATCGACAAGCGGCTGCTGACACTCGACTCCACCGACACCGAGCCCATGCTCACCGCCGAGAAGCAGCGGGTTGTCATCGACTGGTACGTGCGCTGGCGCATCACCGAGCCGACCCAGTACATCCGCAACGTGGGGCTCGACGAAGCCGCTGGCGCCAACCAGCTCAACCGGGTGGTGCGCAACGCGTTTCAGGAGGAGATCAACAAACGCACCGTCAAGGAAGTGCTGTCGACCAAACGCGAGGCCCTCACCGCCGACGTGAAGGCCGAGGTGCTGGAGAAGGTGCGCGGCCAGAAACCGTGGGGCATCGACGTGGTTGACGTGCGAATCACCCGGGCCGATTACGTGGATGCCATCACCGAATCGGTGTACCGCCGCATGGAGGCCGAGCGCAAGCGGGTCGCCAACGAACTGCGTTCCACCGGTGGTGCCGAAGGCGAAAAAATCCGTGCCGACGCGGACCGCCAACGCGAGGTGACGATTGCCAACGCCTATCGCGAAGCCCAGAAGATCAAGGGCGAGGGCGATGCGCAGGCCGCGCGGATCTATGCCGACGCATTTGGCCGTGACCCGCAGTTCGCACAGTTCTACCGCAGCCTGGACGCCTACAAGGCCAGTTTCTCCAAGAAGAGCGACGTAATGGTGCTCGATCCGTCCACATCCGAATTCTTCAAGGCGATGCGCGGGGGCGCCGTGCCACCTCCGACACCGGCCAAGAAGTAGGGCTTGGACGGCGATACGTTCTGGCTGGCGCTGGCGCTGGTGCTGGTGATCGAGGGCTTGTTTCCCTTTGTGTCGCCGGCCGGCTGGCGCCGGATGTTCCAGCAGATCCTGCAACTGCACGATGGGCAGCTGCGATTCTTCGGCCTGTGCAGCATTCTCGCGGGACTTGCGATGTTGTGGTTCTTCACGTGATCGGTGCGCCCGGGCGAGCCCGGTAAAATCCGTCCTTTAACAGCGTTCCACCTCCATGTCTGCCTGGGTCCTGCCGGATCATATTGCCGATGTCCTGCCGTCCGAGGCGCGCCACATCGAAGAATTGCGCCGCGACCTGCTCGACGCGGCGCGCTGTTATGGTTACGAGCTGGTCATGCCCCCATTGCTCGAGCACCTGGAGTCGCTTTTGAGCGGTGCCGGTGAAGCAATGGACCTGCAGACCTTCAAGCTGGTGGACCAGTTGTCTGGCCGCATGATGGGACTGCGGGCTGACAGCACACCGCAGGTGGCGCGCATCGACGCGCATCTGCTCAACCGCTCGGGCGTCACCCGCCTGTGTTATTGCGGGCCGGTGCTGCATACCCGCCCGGACAAGCCACACGCCACCCGCGAACCGCTGCAGTTTGGTGGCGAGATTTACGGGCATGCCGGTACCGAAGCCGATCTTGAGATACTGCTGCTGGCGCTCGACTGCCTGAAGGCGGCCCGGGTCGAGCGTCCGAGTGTCGACCTGGCCGACGCACGCATCGTGCGGGCCCTGCTGGCCACCACTTCCTTGTCCACCGCCGCGCAGGTACGCATCCACCAAGCCCTGGCGGCCAAGGATGCAGAGGAATTGCGCCAACTGACGGCCACACTGCCGGCTTCCGTGCGCCAGGGCCTGCTGGCGCTGATCGCGCTGTACGGCGACGCGAAGGTGCTCGACGAGGCACGTCGTGTCCTGCCGCAGCTGCCGGCGATTGACGCGGCGTTGGCCGACCTGCGCTGGCTGGCCGGGCATCTGGGTGAGACCAGGACCACTTTTGATCTGGCCGACCAGCGTGGTTATGGTTATTACAGCGGGGCCCGTTTCTCGATTTTTGCACCCTCGGCCAGCGACGCGCTGGTGCGCGGCGGGCGTTACGACGAGGTGGGTGCGGTCTTTGGGCGCAACCGGCCGGCGGTCGGGTTCAGCCTGGACGTGAAGGCGCTGGTGCGGTCGGTCGGGCCAAGAGCCCTGCACGCCGCCATCCGCGCGCCCTGGGGCGAGCAGGACGAACTGCGCCGCGCGGTCGCCGGGTTGCGTGCCACCGGGCATACCGTGGTCTGCATGTTGCCAGGCCATGAAAGTGAAGTTGACGAGTTCCAGTGTGATCGCGAGTTGCTACAAGTTGCGGGGCAGTGGGTTGTGAAAGCCATTTGAGAACGAGTCCGATGAATACAACCAAGGGACGCAATGTCGTTGTCGTAGGAACCCAGTGGGGGGACGAAGGCAAGGGCAAGCTGGTGGATTGGCTCACTGAAAGCGCCCAGGGGGTGGTGCGTTTCCAGGGTGGCCACAACGCGGGTCACACGTTGGTGATCAACGGCGTGAAGACTGCCTTGCACCTGATCCCCAGCGGCATCATGCGTGCCGGTGTGCGCTGCTACATCGGCAATGGCGTGGTGCTGTCGGCCGCCAAGCTGTTCGAGGAGATCGAGGGCCTGGAGCGAGCCGGTGTCGAAGTCCGCTCGCGCCTGCGTATCAGCGAGGCCTGCCCGCTGATCCTGCCCTTCCATGCGGCGCTCGACGTCGCCCGCGAGGCCGCCAGGGAGAAAGGCGGCAACGCCAGGATCGGCACCACCGGACGCGGCATCGGCCCGGCGTACGAGGACAAGATCGCCCGGCGCGCCCTGCGGGTGCAGGATCTGAAGTTTCCGCAACGATTTGCCTCGAAACTGCGCGACCTGCTCGACCTGCACAACCATGTGTTGTCGACCTTCCTCCAGTCGGCGCGCTTCGATTTCGGCGACACGCTCAAGCCCTACATGGTCGACGGCATCGTCCAGTTCGACGCCGTCTTCGACGAGGCGATGCACCATGCCGAGCTGCTGCGCCCGATGATGGCCGACGTCTCGCGGGAACTCAACGAGGCGCACGACAAGGGCGCCAACCTACTCTTCGAGGGTGCCCAGGGCACGCTGCTCGACGTGGACCATGGCACCTATCCGTACGTCACTTCCAGCAACTGCGTGGCCGGCAATGCGGCGGCCGGTTCCGGCGTCGGGCCTGGCATGCTGCATTACGTGCTGGGGATCACCAAGGCGTATTGCACCCGTGTCGGCGGGGGACCGTTCCCGACCGAACTCGACTGGCAGACCCCCGGCACGCCCGGTTACCACATGAGCACGGTGGGCGCCGAGAAGGGCGTCACCACCGGCCGTTCGCGGCGCTGCGGTTGGTTCGATGCGGCGCTGCTCAAGCGTTCGGCCCAGGTCAACGGCCTGTCCGGCCTGTGCATCACCAAGCTCGACGTGCTCGATGGACTGCACGAGCTCAAACTGTGCACCGGTTACGAGATGGACGGCGACATGATCGACATCCTTCCCATGGGAGCGGACGACATCGAGCGCTGCAGGCCGGTCTACGAGGTGTTGCAGGGCTGGAGCGACAGCACGGTCGGCGTCACCCACTACGACGCGCTCCCGGTGGCGGCGCGGTTGTACCTGCAGCGCATTGAGCAAGTGACCGGCGTGCCCATCCACATGGTGTCGACCAGCCCGGACCGGGACCACACTATCATGATGCGACACCCCTATTTGGCCGATTGAAGGAACAGCCCATGTTGACCGAAGACGGAAAGCACCTGTACGTCAGTTATGACGAGTACCACAACCTGATCGAGAAACTCGCCATCAAGATTTACCAGTCTGGATGGCAGTTCGATACCATCCTGTGCCTGGCGCGTGGCGGCATGCGACCCGGCGACATCCTGTCGCGCATCTTCGACAAGCCGCTGGCCATCATGTCCACCAGTTCCTACCGCGCCGACGCCGGCACGCAACAGGGCAACCTGGATATCGCCCGCTTCATCACGACCCCCAAGGGTGAAATCGCGGGCAAGGTGCTGCTGGTTGATGACCTCGCCGACACCGGCCTTACCCTCAATTCGGTGATCCACCAGCTACGCAACAACTACCAGCCGATCAGCGACTTGCGCAGTGCAGTGTTGTGGACCAAAGGTGTCTCGACATTCACCCCGGATTATTCGGTGGAGTTCTTGCCGACCAACCCCTGGATCCACCAGCCGTTCGAAGGCTACGATGCGATGCGGCCGGAGCAGCTGATCGCCAAGTGGAGCGTTTGACCATGAGCGCTACCTGCCATGCATGAACTGTCGACCGCGCTGATTCACCACCCTTATGTCGCGCCGGCGGGTTTTGCTGCACCCCAGCCGGGCGTGTTCAAGGCGTCGACGGTATTTTTCGACAACGTTGCGGCCATGCGCAGCGTCGAATGGAAAGACAAGACCGGTTATACCTACGGCCTGCATGGGACGCCGACCACCTACGCATTGGAAGAGCGCCTGTGTGCGCTGGAGGGCGCCTTGCAGTGCCTGCTGGTCCCCAGCGGGCTGGCAGCCATCACCACGGTGGCCATGGCCATGCTCAAGACCGGCGATGAAGTTCTGATTCCCGACAATGCTTACGGGCCGGGCACCGTGTTTGCCCGCGGCGAACTGAAGGCATGGGGTATCACCCACGCGTACTTCAACCCCATGGACCCGCAGGATCTGGCTGCGCGCATCACGGCGCGAACCAGGTTGGTCTGGCTGGAGGCCGCCGGTTCCGTGACACTGGAGTTCCCCGACCTGCCGGAGATGGTGCGCATCTGCCGTGCCCGCGGCGTCGTGTCGGCACTGGACAACACCTGGGGGGCCGGCATCGCGTTTCGACCCTTCGACCTCAGCCCCAGCCAGGGGCCGACGACCGGCGTCGATATCTCCGTCCACGCGCTGACCAAATACCCCAGCGGCGGCGGCGATGTCCTGATGGGCAGCATCATGACCCGGGATCCATCCTTGCACATGAGGCTCAAACTGACCCACATGCGCCTGGGCCTGGGGGTCGGCGCGAATGATGCCGAAGCGGTCCTGCGTGGCCTGCCGAGCATTTTCCTGCGCTACCACGCGCACGACCAGGCCACCCGTGCGCTGGCAAAGTGGTGCCAGGCACGGCCTGAAGTAGCCCAGGTGCTGCATCCAGCCTTGGCGGATTCGCCCGGCCACCTCCACTGGATGGCACTATGTACCGGGGCCCAAGGGGGCGCGGCCGGAATTTTCAGTGTCGTCCTGCGCCCGGAATACAGCCAGCTCCAGGTGGACCGCTTTTGCGACCACCTGCGCTTGTTCCGGCTGGGCTACAGCTGGGGCGGACCGATCAGCCTGGTCGTGCCTTACGACCTCCAAACCATGCGCCACGGCTGGCCGGCGCACCTGGCGCGCGGTACCGTCGTCCGGTTCTCGATCGGCCTGGAAGCCGTGGCGGACCTGCAGGCCGATCTGGAACAGGCGCTGGCGATCGCCTTCTAGAGCTGGCAGTTGGTGTTTTCCAGAGTATCCGCGCGGCTCTGGACCGGCTACCGTGCGAGCCATGGCAACCGGAACACCCAGCACATCGCACGAAACCCTGTCCGGCACCCGGGCGCCGGATGCGGATCATGGCCTGGCGCCCCCTCCGTATGTGCCGCCGCCTCCGGAAGGGCCACAAAAGAAGATTCTGGTGCTTGGATTTGCGGCCCCTTTTCACTGGCTGTTGCTCGGTTGGCGCGATCTGACGGCGCATACGGGCATTGGTGTGTTTTATGGCACCTGTTTCTGGGCCATGGGGCTGACCCTGGCTGCCGTGTTCAGGGCCAGACCGGAGTATGTGATGTCGTTGCTGTCCGGCTGCCTGCTGTTGGGGCCGTTCCTGGCAATGGGCCTGTACGAGGTGAGCCGCCGGCGCGAGCAGGGATTGCCGCCCGACTTGGCGTCGTCGCTGACCTGCTGGGACTCGCACCTACGCAGCGTGGGCATGCTGGTCCTGGTGCTCATGATGCTCGAATTGTTGTGGGGCCGAGCGTCGCTGGTGGTGTTTGCCGTGTTCTTCAATACCGGCATGCCCTCCACGACGGGTGTCCTGGCGGCGGTATTCAACCCGGAGAACTGGGAGTTTGTCGCCATCTACATGGCCGTGGGTTTCGTGTTTGCCAGCATCGTGTACGCGATATCGGTGGTGTCTATTCCGATGATTCTGGACCGTGACACCGACGCCATTTCGGCCGCGATTACCAGCCTGCAGGTGGTGTTCGACAACACGGCGGTGATGGTCCTGTGGGCCGTGATCCTGACCACTCTGGTTGCGGTTGCCCTGATTCCATGGGGTCTGGGGCTCCTGCTGGTCGGTCCATGGCTCGGCCATGCGACCTGGCATGCCTACCGGGGGACGGTCCAGTGGCTGGACGACCCGGGCGTTGCAAGCGGTGCGCCCTGAACCGACAATTGCTCCGAACCGCCTCTTCCCTGGTGCACACGAACTGGTACAGTGGCACCAACTACCAGAAAGCACAAATTGGCAACTCCCAATTACGGATACGAAAAGCGCCAAAAAGAGCTGGCGAAAAAGCGCAAGAAGGAAGACAAGCTCAAGCAGAAGGCCGAGCGCAAAGGGCCGGGCGGCGAAGGCGACGGCACACAAGCCGACGACGGTCAGCCGCCACAGGGCCCTCCGGCTGGCGGGTCGGCTTCTCCGGCCTGAGTGGCAATTTCGGCGCCCTGAGCTAGCCCGACACGTCGGCCACGATGCACTGTGCCAGCGCATCCATCGCCGCTGGCGAACGGTCCTTCGGGCTGATGCCTGCAGCACCACCGAACAGCACAAAATTGCGTTGCATGGATTGCAGGTAGACCGGGTCGTAGTGCTGCGTCAGCAGTTGCTGCACCACCTCGGTGATGTGTCCGCCGGCAACTTGCTCCTTCCAGTGCTGCACCGTCGCTTTGCCCCGGATTTCAGCCAGCACATCCAGCCGACCACAGAACTCCGCCGTATTGCGCACGAAGAAGTCGTAGTCTTCCATCAGCAGCGCCACGCGCTCGGCATCGCCGAGCACCAGGTTGAGGCAGGTGCTGCGGCGCATGGCCTCCATCAGCGCGATCGGCACCGCCACGTTGCCCACCTTGCGGCTCTCGCTCTCGACAAACACCGGCCGCGCCGGATCGAACCGGCGCAGTGCGTTCCAGATGCTGGTGTCGAAGGCCTTCTGGCTGGGTTGCGGCTGGCCGGGCAGGGCGCCGAGCACCGAACTGCGGTGCACAGCCAGCGCCTCGAGATCCAGCACCTGAGCGCCGCGGCGTTGCAGCGCATGCAGCAGGCGCGTCTTGCCAGAGCCGGTGGTGCCGCACACCACGCGAAACATAAGCCGGTCGGCCAGACCGGCGGTATCGGCGACGGTGGCGGCGCGAAATGCCTTGTAGCCGCCTTCGACGATGGTGACCCGAAAACCGATCTGGCCCAGAATCAGCGACAGCGAGCCGCTACGCTGGCCGCCGCGCCAGCAATAGGCCAGGGGCCGCCACTCTTTCGGTTTGTCGATGATGTGGCGCGTGATGTGTTCGGCGATGTTGCGCGCCGCAATCGCCGCTCCGCGTTTGCGCGCCTCGAACGGGTTGACCTGCTTGTACAGGGTGCCGATCTCATGGCGCTGCGCATCGCCCAGGGTCGGCCAGTTGATGGCGCCAGGCAGGTGGTCGAGCGCGTATTCGGATTCGCTGCGCGCGTCGATGATGGCGTCGAAGCCATCGAGTTGGGGCAGCAGGTCCTGGGCCGTG